>JARFPW010000038.1 GCA_029288095.1 Gemmatimonadota bacterium | reverse complement strand
CACGTACGCTATCCCGGGCTTGAAGAAGATCCGGGTGGGCCCGTCGAGCGTGATCGAGAAGCCCTCGAGGGTGGTCCGGTTGATTCCCTGTAAGATCAGGTCCTGCTGGATGCTGGACATGCTGAGCGACAGGTCGAACCGTGCGAACGAGCTCAGCGGGTACTGGGCCATCGTCTCGACCGACCGGAACTGGTCGCGCTCGAACACGTTGAATTCGCCGACGTCTCCCGACAGACCCGGAATCTCCCCAAACCGTGTTCCGATGAAACGGAAGAACGGGTATTGGTGGAACGCGACTCCGAAGTTGAGCCGATTCTTCAGATAGGCGTACGAAGTGTAGATCTGTGCATTGTCGAACGAGCCCTGGATCGCCCCCGCGATGATCATGTTGTGGTTGCCGAGCATGTCGGAGAGGGCGACGAAGGAACTGCCATAGATGCCGTTCCCGTAGAAGCCACCGGCCTGAGCACCGAAAGTAGGTCGTCCCACGTAATCGGGCGAGAGACTGACCGTGTAGTCCCGGAACGCCAGTGTGGCCGTATCCGGGAGCGAGAGGCTGGCACTATCGAGCAGGGCGGCGATGGACAACGCGGCCTCGGAACTGCGGGTCGGATCGTCCGCCACCACCGAATCGGGGCCGAAGTCCGAGCGGCGGAACCCCTGTTTCGTGAGATAGAAGGACGACGGCGTATCTGAGTCAGCCGCCGACCCATCTGCGGGTGGTCTTTCAACCATGCGCGGCCGGCCGACCTGCCCGGCGGCCGTCACAGTCGGGCCGTAGGATTCCGGCGGCACGAGATCGCGGGGATGGTCCACCGTATAGATGTTGAAGCCGGCCTCTTCGAAATACGAGAAAGCGATCCTGTCTGCCTGGCGCGCCCACGTCAGTCCCGGGCTCGTAAGCAGGGCACCCTCTCCCATGACCCCGGTGAGGACGTCGGTGAGTCTCCGAACACTCCGACTCGACAGATCGTACAGGTAGATGTTGAACACGCCGGAGCGGGTCGACAGGAACGCGATCGACTCGCCCTCTGGCGACCACACGGGATTGATGTTCGTACCACCGCCCGCGTCGGGTAGTACCTCGATGTCCCCCGCCTCGAGGTCGTACAGAGCCAGACGCAACTCGTCGAATACCAGGAGGTCGAAGTCCGTGCCCGGGCTCTCGTCCGTCACGAACGCGAGCGTGCGACCGTCCGGCGACCAGGCCGGGTGCAACCTCGCGTACTTGTCGGAGGTGAGCTGTCGGAGCTCATCGGTCAGCACCTCCCACACGTACAGGTTGCTGATCCCGCCGAGGAGTCCGGTGAACGCGATCCTCTTCCCGTCGGGTGACCACGTAGGGTTCTGGATTCCGTTCAGCGGGGGTTCCCACGTCCGAACCAGGCGACCGTTTCGGACGTCTATCACGTGAATAGCGTCCCTTCCTCCGGACTTCGCCACGAACGCCACCCGGTTTCCGTCGGGCGCGAACTCGGCCGAGGATGTCAGATAGCGCAAGCTCTCGAAGTCGCCGCCCCGGGCGGACTTCACAAGCGTGCGCTTCGGCTGGCCTGTATTCGCGTCCGCCAGGTACAGGTCGTAGAAGCTGTACAGATCGTGGGCCTGGTCCGATAGATACACGATCTCTTCCCCATCCGGGGAAAGCGCCGGGGCGATGAACGTCGGTGTCTTCTCGCGCCCGCGCGGAAAGGAGTGCCATGTGATGCGCCTCGCGATCCGGTCGATTTCGGCCGCCTGCCGTATCCGCGGGAGGTAGGCCGCCCTGACGGACTCGTGCCATTCCTCCGACAGCTCGGCCAGCGTGATCCCGAGCGTTCTCTCGAACGCCCCATCCGCCCCGAGGGCCGCCGAACGCTTGAGAAGTATGCCGATCGTCTCGTCCCCCCACCTTCTCCCGATGTAGGCCCACAGGGACTGTCCGAAGCGATAGCTGAGGAAGTCGTTGAACCGGTCCATCTCGTTGATGGTCCGCAGGTATCCGTCCAGCGCCGCGTCGCGAAGCCAGGCGATCGTCTTGGCGTCGATCCGGCCCATGGACAGGTACTCGGCCATCCCCTCCATGAACCACAGGCTCGGCACGAACGCGAAAGGAGAGGCGCTCGACTCGACGGCACTGCGCTTCAGAATGTCGAACTGGAACGAGTGCACCAGCTCGTGGGCGAGCACGTGGTGGAATTCCTCGTACGACCCGGTGAGAGGAAGCAGCACCCTGTCCTTAAGGGACTCCGTGACACCCCCCGTCGACTCCGAAATGTGTCCGCCCAGGACGTTGGTCTGCTGGAAGTCCGTCTGTGACGCATACAGAATGACCGGCTTCCGGTCGCGGAAATCGTGGTCGAGTATCCGGCTGAGTCGCCCGTAGATCCGCTCGGCCATGCGTGCCGCATCGATAGCGGCCTCGCGCTCTTCGTCATAGAAGTAGACGTCGAAATGATCGGTGCGAATGATCTGGAAGACGCGGGGCTCGTACTGGACCTTGTTGCGGCCGAACTGGGCTGGAGAATCGGGTGGGGCTGCGAGAAATACCCCCGAAACCGCGGCCATGGCCAAGAAATGACGGAGCTTCACGAACTACCGGCTCCTCCCTCGCCCGGCCGTCGCCTATTCGACGGCCAGAGCGGGCGCGTCGCCCCAGAGCCTCTCCAGCTCATAATAGTCTCGCACGCGGGGAAGGAACACGTGAATCACCAGCGTGATGTAGTCGAGGAGGATCCAGGTCGCACCAGCTTTTCCCTCGACGCCGGCCGCTCGAAAACCCGACTCGCGCATCCGCTCGACGATGTTGTCGGCGATGGCGCGCGAATGCGTGTCCGAGTCGCCGCTGGCGATCAGGAACCAGTCCGTGGCGTCGGATAGACCGCGAAGATCGAGCAGTACCGGCTCGCGGGCATTCCGTTCCAGGGCCGCCTCCAGCGCAACGGCGACCTCAGCGGGACGCTGGCCCTCTTCCCCCTGATTCATCCTCTCCTGAGCTTGTGTCACGTGCGCTCTCCGCTTGTGTTAGAACTGCCACGACGGAACCGTGTTCCGCAATTCCCCGTGGATCCATCGATGTGGCAGGAAGCGACTCACTCTTCGACCTGGTATGCGACCGCCCAGGCCCCGGGACCCGTGTGGACCGCGAGGGAAGCGGTGGTGGGCCCGGCCAGTATCTCGACCGGATCGAAACGGTTCTCCAGCTCGCGTACGAGCGCCGCGGCAACGTCCGGGACCGCGAAGTGGGCCACTCCCAGTCGGTACCGAGCCGCCCCCGACAGACGATCCTCGAGCAGCTCCAGCACCTGCTCCAGCAGTCCGTCCGTGCCGCGCGCCGTCCCCGCCTTGACGACTCGGCCCTGATCGTCGAGCGAGAGAATGGGCTTCAGGTCGAGGAGCCCGCCCAGCCAGGCCTTTGCGCGGCCCACCCGACCCGATCGCAGCAGATACTCGAACGTGTTCACCGTCAGGAAGATGCCGGAGCGATCACGAACCGCCCTCACCTCCGCGGCGACTTCCTCCAGGCTGTGCCCGTCGTCCAGGAGCTCCACGGCGCGCGCCACCAGGAGACCGACCCCCAGCGAACCGGATCGCGAATCGATGGATTCCGTCGGCACCTCGAAACCCTGCATCGCGGCCGACGCCGATCCGTCCGTGCCCGACAGAGAGCCGCTCACGAGTATTCCGAGCAGCTGCTCGGCACCCCGGTCCAGCGCCTTCTGATAGCGGTCGACGAACACGGAGGGAGCAGGCTGAGAGGTCTTCGGAGTGGGCGCCCCCGGAGTGGTGAGAATCTCCTTCAGTCCTTCGCAGTCCAGGTCGA
>JARFPW010000362.1 GCA_029288095.1 Gemmatimonadota bacterium | reverse complement strand
GGCTGAAGGTGCTCCTGGCCAGGCATCCGGAGGTCCAGGAGGCCGCGGCGCTGCTGCGGGATGCGGGCTCACCGGAGCAGCTCATCGCGCTCGCGATGGCCGCCGAGCCCAATGGGGCGGCAGGCGGATGAACAAGATGCCCACGTTCCGAACGACCATCGCCGCCGTTGTTGCGTTGGCCGCCCTGGTGGCCGGCGGAGCGCTCATGCAGCGGGCCGCGACGGCCCAGGAGGCGGAAGCGTTCGATCGGGCGCAGTTGCGGCGGGTCGAGCGGATCATCGGCGAGCGTTACGTGGAGGTGGTCGATACCGACCAGCTCTACCAGATGGCGATCGACGGGATGTTGGATCGTTTGGGCGATCCGCATTCCACCTTCATCGACGCCACGGAAGCGACCGACCTGGAGATCACCACGACCGGCAACTACGGCGGTCTGGGTATCCGAGTCCAGATGGTCGGCAAGTGGGTCACGGTGATGAGCGTAATTGTGGGCACTCCGGCTGAGCGGGAGGGCCTGCTCGCGGGCGACCGCATCGTCGGGGTGGAGGGCGAAAGCGTCGAGGGCTGGGATGAGGGGCGCGTCATCGACCGCCTCCGGGGGCCTGTCGGCGAACCCGTAATGGTCAGCGTGGAGCGCACGGGAGCGCCGGCCGCCATCCACCTGACGATCACACGGGATCAGATTCATGTGCCACCGGTGCTGGCTTACATGGTCGACGACAACATTGGCACGGCGCGCCTGAGTCAGTTCAGCCGGGAGGCGACAACCGAATTGCGCGAAGCCATCCAGGGCCTCGTCGAGTCGGGCGCTACCAGCCTCGTTCTCGATCTCCGCGGAAATCCTGGAGGCCTGCTGGAGGAAGGGGTTGCTGTGAGCGATCTGTTCCTCACGAGGGGAACGCCGATCGCCTCCACGTCATCTAGGATCGAAGATCAGAAATACACGTTCGTCGCCACGGAAGATGACGAGTTTCCGGGTCTTCCTATCGTAGTGCTGGTGAATGGAGCGAGTGCGAGCGCCGCGGAGATCGTAGCGGGTGCGCTGCAGGATCACGATCGTGCCCTGATACTCGGAACGCCGAGCTTCGGCAAAGGCTCGATGCAGACGGTGTATCTGCTTCCCGGAGGCCATCGCCTGAAGCTGACCACCGCGGCCTGGTATACTCCGAGCGGCCGCTCGATTCAACGCGAGCGCCGGGCGAGCGGAGTATCAGTTGAGGTGGCTGATCGGCAGGTGGCTCTTCCGCCCGGACATCAGCCTGTGCCCGATGCCGAACGCGAAACTTTCAGAACTACCGGTGGCCGATTGGTGAGCGGTGGCGGCGGCATCGTGCCGGACGTCGTGATCGCCGATTCGCTGACCGACGCGGAGCGCGAGTTTGGCGCCGAGTTGACCCGCAACGCTCTGTCGATACGTCAGCTGGCGTTCCGGTTCGCGGTGCGCTGGAACGGGGAGCATCCGGATCTGCCGCGTGAGTTCGTGGTCACACCGGAAATGCGCGCGCAGTTCCGCGAGTTGCTGGCCGAGGAAGGAGCCCAGATCGACGACGAGCTGTACGGCTCAGTTCAGCAGCTGGTGGATCGCTTCCTGGCAGTTCAGCTGGCGAATACCGCGTTAGGGGAACTGGAGGGTTTGCGCCGCAGCCAGCGGGAAGAACGTCAGGTGTTGGAGGCGATACAGCTGCTGCGAGAGGCCACTACGGTCGAGGATCTGCTCAAGGCAGCGGGCGCGGGGGAAACCCAAACCGAACCGCCTGAGACCGCGGCCACCGGCTGACGCCCGACCGTTCTGTAGGCACTATGTGAGGCTGAGCCGCGGAGCGCGAACGACGATCAACTGATCGGTCCGCGCTCCGTGACTCAAAGGCGAGTCGCCCTACTCGCGAACTCGATCCTTCAGGCCCTTGCCGGCGCGGAACGAAACGCTGTTGCGCGCAGCAATGTGGATCGTCGCACCCGTCTGCGGATTCCGACCCATCCGGGCTTTCGTGCGGCGTGTCTTGAACGTCCCGAAACCCGTGATCGTAAAATCGCGACCGCCGTCGAGCTCCACCGCGATGATCCCATGGCCCGGCTTGGTGGAAAAGATGGCGTCGATGCATTCCATGGCAGCTGCCTTCGAGGTGCCGGTCTTGCGCGCCAGCTTCTCCGCAAATTCCTGTTTCGTCACGCTACTCTCCTCTGGAACGAGAAAAAACGGTGGGTACGACAACACTCGAACCCATTATGAACGGTAGGTCCGTAGGCCGCAAGGCATCCCCCTATCCGTTTGGCGCGGAAGTCCGCGACGTTCGGGATGAACTCTACCGCCGTCGACCCGTTATGAAACCGTGCTGCCCTCCGGGTCGTACTGGTTGGGCGACACGCGGCAGCGAGTCAAGCCTGGCTCGGAAGGTCCGATGGGCCGCGGGGACACGGGGTGAAAGTGTTTGTCATGACAAGAGATACAGACGGAATAGACTTGGACGCGGAGCCCGTGAGCTGGGGCGGTGTGATGCGCGATGTGCTGGAGTTCCAGTTCAAGCTGGTGGTTGACGGGCTCAAGGATCTCGCCCTCGCGCAGGTCGCGCTGGGCGCGGCTATCGTGGACTTCGTCCGCCGCGACGGTTCGCCGGGACGTCGGTTCTACGGGATCGTCCGGTTGAGCGAGCGCTTCGATCAGTGGCTCGACTTGCATGCCGCCTCGGAGCGTGCGCCCCACGATACTCCGCACCTCGTGCCGACGTCTCCTCGTAGTGTCGACGATGTGCTCTCGGGCCTCGAGTCATCCACCCGGCGCGTGGCCCGCGCCTCGACGAGGCTGTCACGTCGGCGCAAACTGAAGCGGGCCTGAGTATCGGGCGGCCACTGTCCGCCACAGGTACCTCCGTATAGTCTGGTTGGCGTCGGGCCCCATTGCCACGCACGCCCTACGGAGGAAGCCCTGCATACCCAGCACATGATCATTGATGTCGAGCGCGGTGCCGTGGTGGAATCCTCACACCGCGTTCACGCTGCCGTCCGGTTCGCGCGCGACGGGCGCGACGCGACCTTCGGAGATCCCGGCGCCAGTTCGTTCTGGCGGTCCGCGTTGAAGCCTTTTCAGGCGCTGATGGTCGTCGAGGACGGCGTCCTGCAGGCATTCGGACTCGACGACGAGGACCTCGCGGTCATCTGTGCGTCGCACGGGGGCACTCCGGATCACGTGGGCCGGGTCGAACGCATTCTCGATGCCATCGGACAGGTGCCCGACGATCTGCGCTGCGGTCCACATGTTCCTTACCACCCCGAGTCGGCTGACGCGTTGCGGCGTTCTGGGCTCCAGCCCGGTCGTCAGCACAACAACTGCTCGGGGAAGCATGCATCGATGCTTGCCCTCGCCCTTCATCGCGGTTGGGACCACGCGGGCTACTGGCGATACGAGCACCCGGTTCAGGCACGCGTCCGCGCGCTGCTGCTGGACTGGATCGATTCAGACCCGGAACAACTCCAGTGGGCCACCGACGGATGCGGGGTTCCGACCCCCACTCTGCCTCTCGCCGAAATGGCGATGGCATACGCTCGCCTGGCCGAACGCAGCACGGTGGCCGGATCGCCGACGGCGGCCGTTGTCGCTGCGATGACGAGTCACCCCGAGCTTACTTCCTCGCCCGGGCGTGAACCTTTGCGCGTCATGCAGGCGACGGGCGGTCGGCTTCTCGCGAAGGAGGGGGCTGAAGGAGTGTTGTGTATAGCGGGCATCGACGCTGGATGGGGTATGGCCCTGAAGGTCGAGGACGGAGCGCGTCGGGCGGTCGGGCCAGCTGCCGTCGAGGCCCTCGTGCGCCTCGGTTTGGTCGATGCCCGGGAGCGGGAAGCGCTTCGGGAGCTCGCCGATGTTCCGATCCTGAGCACACGTGGTGCAACAGTCGGTCGGATTCACCCGCGGCGTTCGGACGGGTCGGCGGCCGGTGGTTGAGCGATGACATCGGGTCCGCCCGGCGATCCGGGCGTTGCTCCGGCGCTCGAGGTCCTGGTTCGCATCTCCGCATCGATCGCGTCGTCGGATTGGGACGCGGTCGAGGCCGATTTCGGTCGTCTCGCCGCTGCGAGCTGTCCCCTGGAGGGCGTGGAGGAAATGATTCTCCAACTGTACCTGTTCGTAGGGTTTCCGGCCGCGCTTACGGCCGCTGGCATCTGGAGGGACCTGGTCGGGCAGACGGCGATCGACACGGATCCTCTCGCTGAGCCGGGCCGCCTCGATGAGTGGGAAGAGCGAGGGGTCACCGTTTGCCGGACGGTATACGGACCGACCTACGAGGCGCTGCGCACGAACGTGTCGCGCGTCCACCCGGCACTGGATCGCTGGATGGTGCTCGAAGGGTACGGAAAGGTGCTCGGGCGGCCCGGCCTCGTACTCTGGCAGCGCGAACTCCTCATCGTTGCCATGCTCGCCGCCGGCGGCTGGGAGGAACAGCTCCACTCGCACCTCAGGGGCGCGCTGCGTGCGGGCGCGGATCGCGAGTCGGTGGAACGGGCGCTCGAAATCGGACTGGAGCGGGTCGATCCCTCCCGCGCGGCGCACCTCCGCTCCGTGTGGAATCGCGTGAAAGCCGGCGCGGACGGGGAGCCCGATGTTCATTGACCTCGCCCGGATTCGTGTGAAGGGAGGCGCCGGTGGAGCCGGGGCGGTCGCTTTCCGGCGAGAGAAGGGAGTGCCGCGCGGCGGACCGGCCGGTGGAAACGGTGGTCGGGGAGGGAACGTCATACTGGTGGCGGATCCGCAACTCGACACGCTGCTCGACTACAGCTACCGGGAGAACTACGCAGCAGGCCGGGCCGGCCACGGAGAGGGCAAGAACCGAACGGGAGCTGATGGCGACGATCTCATCCTGCCCGTGCCTCCCGGCACCATCGTACGGGACGCCGATTCGGGGGAGAGACTCGGCGAACTCCTGGCTGCTGGCGACCGGCTGGTGGTGGCGAAGGGCGGTCGGGGCGGTCGGGGCAACGCCTCGTACGCGACGCCCACTCACCAGGCACCGCGGGAGTGGGAACCCGGAGAGTGGGGGGAAGAACGGCGCATCGAGTTCGAACTCAAACTGATTGCCGAAGTAGGTCTGGTTGGCGAACCGAATGCCGGCAAGTCGACGTTCCTGGCTGCCGTCTCGGCCGCCAGGCCCAAAGTCGCCGACTATCCGTTTACGACCCTGGCGCCCAATCTGGGTGTCGTCCCGCTGTCGGACGGGCGGACTGTCGTGATCGCGGATATTCCGGGTATCATTGAAGGGGCCGCAGAGGGTAAGGGCCTCGGAACACAGTTCCTCCGCCACATCGAGCGCACCCGCACGCTGGCTCTCATGGTGCCCGCTGACTCACCCGAGCCGCAGCTCGCTTACGACAGACTGCGCGAGGAACTTCGAGCGCACGATCCGTTGCTTGCCACGTTTCCATTCTGCGTCATCCTCACGAAATCAGACCTGGTGCCGCCTGATGAGCGAGGCAACCTGGCGTCCCGTGTACATGCCCCCGAGGCGTGGGCAACGTTCGCGATTTCCTCCGTGACCCGGGAGGGTCTGACCGAACTTTGCGAGGCCTTGTGGGCGCGCGTGGAAGAGGCCAAGCAGGACGAACCGACCGCCGAGGACAAGTTTCCGGAGCTGGAGGATTGGAGACCCTGACCGGTCGCGATGTCCGCGTGTCTCCGGAGGCTGGCGCTGCCCTGGCTCTGGCCGGCACACCAGGACTTGGACCGGCGAGCATCCGGCGACTCATCGATGAGGGCGGGTCCGCCTCCGAGGCGCTGGCGCGGATTTCTGGCACGGCCAGCCGGGCGCACCTCCTCGACGTGGCCGGCCGGGCAGCGCGCGAGTTGCCTCGCGGCGCCCGCATCCTGTCCTACGGAACGTCGAGTTACCCGCTTCACCTCCAGCGTCTGCACGATCCCCCCATCGTGCTGTGGGCGGCCGGTCCACTCCCGGTGGCGACGAGCACAGCGGTAGCGATCGTCGGCACGCGGGCCGCGACGGCGGCCGGCCGGCGACTGGCGTTCCGACTCTCAGCTGAACTCGCGTCGCGTGGGATTCGTGTGATAAGCGGCCTGGCGAAGGGTATCGACGGCGAAGCTCACCGCGGAGCGCTCGAGGCGGGCGGAGAAACGCTCGCGGTACTCGGGTCCGGCCTGAACTTCGAATACCCGCGCGTAAACCGAGGCCTGTACGCCGAGCTGCGCAGGGCCGGGCTGTTGCTGACCGAGTTCGCGCCTGAGGTGCGCCCGGCAGCTTACCAATTCCCGCAGCGCAACCGCATCGTCGCCGCTCTGGCAGATGTCGTACTCGTGGTTCAGGCCGGTCTGAAGAGCGGGGCGCGCATTACCGCGTCCCATGCGCAGGATATCGGCGTAGACGTACTTGCCTGTCCGGGACCCGTGGACCAGCCGGCCAGCGAGGGTTGTCATGCGCTGCTCAAAGACGGAGCGGGCATGGCGACGTGCGTCGATGATGTGCTGGAGGCACTGGCCTGGGACGCCCCCCTTCCGTTATCGAGCGTCGGAACACGTGACGCGACCCGGCGAGGGACGGGACCCGAGCGCGTGATTCTGGATCGCCTGGCAGCCGGCCCGGCGGTCCTCGACGAATTGGCCGACCTGGTCGGCGGGACCGGATGTGCGGCGTCGTCACTGGGTCGCCTGGAGGCGCGCGGTCTCGTATCCGCCATCGCCGGGTCACAGTTCGAGGCGGTTGGGTGATCACGCCACGCGGCCTGTACGTACATGTCCCGTTCTGTGCGAAGCGCTGCCACTACTGTGATTTTTCAGTCGCACATGCCAGCCGCCCGCCCGTGGCCGACTATCTGCGCGCTCTTGAAGTGGACCTCCAGGAGTGGTTCCAGCGGGACGGCGAACCCGAGCGCGTTCCCATCGAAACTCTGTTCATCGGTGGTGGGACGCCATCGTTACTCGGTGTCGAGGGCATGACGGCTCTCGCCCGGCTGCTTCAGAGGCACTTCGTATGGGACCACGGGATCGAATGGACAGCAGAGGCGAACCCCAACAGCCTGAGCCGCGAGCTGGCAGACGGTTGGAGGAGGCTTGGAGTGAACCGGCTGAGCCTGGGCGTGCAGTCGTTTCAAGCCGAGCCACTCGATTGGCTGGGCCGCCTCCACGGTCCCGCGGAGGCCGAGCGGGCGATGGGTGTCGCCCGCTCAGCAGGTTTCGACCGGATGAACGTCGATCTGATATTCGGTCTGCCCGAGGACGTGCGGCGAGACTGGATCCACGACCTGGAACGGGCAGTGAAACTCGGTGCCTCGCATGTCAGCGCCTACGGACTGACGGCGGAACCGCGCACGCCGTTGGGTCGCTGGGTCGATCTGGGACGGGTCACGATGCCCGGAGACAGCCGATATGCAGACGAGTATCTGCAGGCATCCGACGTACTCGTGCGAGAAGGCTTCGAGCACTACGAAGTCTCGAATTTTGCCCGGCCCGGCGATTCCTCGCGGCACAACTGGCTTTACTGGGACGGGTCGGAGTACCTTGGCGTCGGCCCGTCCGCGCACAGCTACCTGGGCGGCGAGCGGATCTGGAACGTGTTTCGCTGGGACCGGTATCGAGAGGCAGCCCTCGGAGGCGACAGCCTGCGTGAGGGACGTGAGCGTCCGGATCACGATCAGCGTCGCCTGGAGCGCGTGTGGCTGGATCTGCGGACGACGCGCGGGCTTGATCCTGCGGATGTCGTCGGCCCCGAAGCGGACGCCAGACTCCGGGAATGGCGCGCGCAGGGGTGGTTGGGTACCGAGGCACGGGCCCGGCTCACGCCGGCCGGATGGCTGCGACTCGATGCCCTGGCGGCCGAAGTCGCAGGCTGGGCCAACGAACACGGTGGGGTTAACGGAAACGGGAGCAAGGGTTGAGTCCTGAGTCACTCACAGAACGGGAGCGCACGGTACTTCAGGCCGTCGTGGAGTCCTACATCCACAGCGCGGAGCCGGCCGGTTCGAGGAAGATCGTACAGCAATTCGACCTGGACGTGTCCCCGGCTACCGTCCGCAACACGATGTCGGACCTGGAGGCAAAGGGTCTGCTGACGCATCCCCATACCTCGGCAGGCCGGATGCCGACAGACCTCGCCTATCGATATTACGTCGACAGGCTGATGGATTGGCGCGACCTGACGGCCCGGCAGGAGGAGGAGATCCACCGCGAACTCGTGGGGAGTGAGCCAGCCTCCGAACTCGAAGTACTGGTTCGTCGGGCCGCGAAGGTGCTCGGGCTGCTGACCGGCGAGCTCGGCTTGTCGGTTGGCCCGATTCTGGCCGCCGCCGTGCTGCTGCACCTGGACCTCGTGCCGATCGATTCCGACAAGGCGCTGCTCGTCCTGACGCTGGAGTCGGGCGTCGTCCGGACCGTCTATGTGGACATTCCGACGGCGCTGCCCGCCGCCTCACTGCGCTCGGTAGCCACGGTACTGAATGAACGACTGGCGGGCAGCACGCTGCGTGAGATCCACCGGACTCTCTCGGAGCGCTTGCGGGATGTCCAGTTGCCTGACGGGTCCGCCACGGAACTCATGAACATCTTCGTCCAGTCCGGTCCCGACATCTTCGAGTGGGCCGTAAAGGATGACGATCTCCACCTCGGGAGCATGGCCGTGCTCGTGGGGCAGCCGGAATTCAGCTCCGGCGAGCGGCTCCGGCAAATCGTCGAACTGACGGAACGCCGGGATCTGCTCGCTTCGGTTCTGGGGGGTCGCTCACTGGCACGCGGCACCCAGATCACGATCGGGGAAGAACATGGCGAGCCTGAACTCGCAGACCTGACCATCATCACCGCAACCTACGAGGTCGGTCACGTGGAGGGCGTCGTGGGCGTCATCGGACCTACTCGCATGCCGTACGAGAAGGTCGTCGCCCTGGTCGATTGCACGTCCTCGCTCGTGTCCCGACTGACTCGCACCTGACCGCTGATCAAAACACATGGCTGATTATTACGAACTGCTCGGTGTGGCGCGGGACGCCGATACCGAAGACATAAAGAAGGCCTATCGTAAGCTCGCGATGCGGTACCATCCGGATCGCAACAGTGAGACGGACGCCGAAGAGAAGTTCAAGGAAGTTACGGAGGCGTACGAGGTTCTTCGGGATTCGGAGAAGCGGTCCATGTACGACCGTTTCGGAGAGGCGGGGTTGAAGCGAGGTGCCGGCTCCGGTAGCGGCTACGGCGGCTTCGACTTCACCGACGCGTTCGAAGTCTTCATGCGCGAGTTCGGCGGTTTTGGTGACCTGTTCGGGGGTCAACGAGGCGGGACCGGACGCACGCGCCGCGGCGGTGATCTGAAGATCCGAGTCAGCGTCAGCCTGGAGGAGGCGGCGCGAGGTGCGGAACGCACGGCACGGGTCAAGATCCTGGATCCCTGCGAGCGCTGCTCCGGCTCGGGAGCCGAACCCGGGGCTCGGGTGGAGCGTTGCGGGACGTGTGCCGGTGCGGGTGAGGTCAGGCAGGTCCAACGTTCCATGTTGGGCCAATTCGTCAGCGTGCGTCCGTGCCCCGCCTGCGGCGGTGCCGGGGAGACCGTTTCTGAGCCCTGCGGTGATTGCCGGGGCGACGGGCGGATAAGGAATGATCGCGTCGTCAAGCTCGAGGTTCCCGCCGGGGTGTCGACGGATGACTATCTGAAGATGTCGGGCCGCGGGAATGCGGGCCCGGCGGGTGGACCCCGCGGCGACATTCTGGTACTCGTCGAGGTCGAAGAGGACAAGCGATTCCAGCGATCCGGAAACGACCTGGTCTACACTCTGGCGGTGACGATGAGCCAGGCAGCCCTGGGAACCCGGCTCGAGATCCCTACGATCATTGACGGGTCGGCCATGCTCGAGGTTCCGGAGGGGATCCAAAGCGGTCAGGCACTTCGGTTGCGAGAGCGAGGGATGCCTCGTCTCCGCGGGTCCGGCCGGGGCGATCAGATCGTCAGAGTGCTCGTGTGGACGCCCACGAATCTGTCACGGGAGGAACGTGAGGTTCTGGAACGCCTCGCCGAAGTGGAGCGGGAGCCCCCCGTGCCGGACACGGAGGAGCCCGGCTTCTGGGAGCGCGTGAAACGGGCGTTCACGGCATGAACGTCCATCGGCCGGAGTCGGGTGAGTACGATCCGTATTACGAGACGTACATCGGTCGAATCGGCGACGGTCCCATCCTCTCCGTTCTCACCGCACAGTCCCAGGGCCTTCGGGACCAACTTGCGGGTCTCGTCGAAGGAGGTGGTGACTACCGCTATGCGCCGGGCAAGTGGAGCATCAAGGAAATGCTCGGCCACCTCAACGACTCGGAGCGCGTGTTCGGCATGCGTGCCACGTGCATCGCGAGAGGCGAGACCGCTGACCTCCCGGGCTTCGAACAGGACGACTATGTAGAGGCCGGGGGGTTCGGGAGCCGGACGGTGGAGAGTCTGGTGAGGGAATTCGATCTTCTGCGGGCCGCGAACCTGGAGATGCTAGGGGGCCTGGAACCCGCAGGCTGGCTGCTCGTCGGACGCGCCAATGGATCCGCGGTATCCGTACGCGCAATAGCGTGGACTCTGGCAGGCCACGTGGACCACCATCGCGCCGTGCTCCGGGAGCGTTACGGCCAGGCGTTCAGCGCCTGAGAAGTTCGCGCACTCCTGCCAGCAGACGGTCGACCTCGTCGCTCGTCGTGTAGCAGGCGCAGCCCGCCCGGACCAGTCCGGTGGCGTCCGGAACCCCGAGATCCTCCAGGGTGTCCGGGGCGTAGAAGTGTCCGTGAGAGACGAACACGCCATGCTCCGCCGCGAGTCTTCCAGCCACCTCCGCTGACGGGATCGCCTCCGTGGTGAAAGCGACCGTCGGCGTCCGGGGCTGACCCGGCCGCGGTCCATAGAGGCTCACGCCGGGCAGTCGGTCCAGGCCTTCCCAGAGTCTGCTCACCAGAGAGTCGCCGCGCTCGTGCAGGGCCTGGAATGTCGCTGCGAGCCGTTGCCTTCGTGTTCCGCGGGTCGCAGGTGCGAGGGATGCCAACCAGTCAATCGCGGCCGTCAAGCCGGCGAGCGCCTCGAAGGAGAGAGTGCCACGTTCCCAGCGAGCCGGATCCCTGTCGGGTGCCGGGTTCAGCTTCCTCGTTTCCAATGATTGGAGCACGTCCGGCCGAGCGCACAGGAAGCCGACGTGCGGCCCATAGAACTTGTAGGGCGAACACACGACTACGTCGCAGCCCCAGGCCTCCATGTCGGTTGGGAGATGGGGCGCCCAATGGACCGCGTCCACGAACGACACCGCACCTTGAGAACGAGCGAGATCTGCCGCCCTGGTGACGTCGTTGACCGTGCCTATGGCATTGGCCGCAGCACCCACGGCAACGAGCCTCGTGCGAGGCCCGATCGCGGCGTCGAGTTCCGACATGTCCAGGATGCCGTTGGTCGGGTCGAACGGAACGCACCGCACCGTGGCCCCGTGGTCAGCGGCCACCTGCGTCCACGGATCCACATTGGCCCGGTGATCGAGCCGCGTGACGACGATCTCGTCTCCCGAGCGGAGCGTTCGGCCGAAGGCCTCCGCGAACTGAAACGTCAGGGCCGTCATACTGGTCCCGAACATCACACCCGCCCGAGGCCCGCCAACGAAATCGGCCGCCGCTGAGCGTGCGTTGGCCACGACCCGGGCGGTTTCGACGCTGGTGGGGAAGGCCCA
>JARFPW010000328.1 GCA_029288095.1 Gemmatimonadota bacterium | reverse complement strand
GTATAAGAGACAGGGCCTGGCAGGATGCCGACCTTGCATACACCCGGGGTGATCGCTCCAGGGCAGTTCGGACCCAACAGGCGCGCGCCCTGTTCAGCAACGAATGGCAACACGCGCGTCATATCGCCAACCGGGACACCTTCCGTGATGCACACGATGAGCGCGATGCCCGCATCCGCCGCCTCGAATATGGCGTCTGCCGCGAAGCGAGCCGGTACGTAGATGACACTGGTGTTCGCCCCCGTAGCGTCGACCGCCCGGGCAACCGTATCGAACACGGGGACACTGCCGTCGAAGGTCTGCCCACCCTTGCCGGGCGTGACTCCCGCCACGACTTGCGTCCCGTACTCCATCATCTGGCGGGTGTGGAAGGACCCGTCCCGACCGGTGATCCCCTGAACGACAAGTCGCGTTGCAGCGTCAATCAGAATGCTCATGCCACCCCCTCGCCGGCCGCGGCCAGCGCGACGCCCCGTTTCACGACTTCGTCCATGTCCGTCATCGCAGTGAACCCATTGGCCTGCAGGATCTCGATCGCCTCCTCTTCATTCGTCCCGGTAAGCCGGATCGCGATCGGCAAGTCGATATCGATGCGCTTCGTCGCCTCCACGATGCCATTCGCGACGTCGTCGCACCGGGTGATTCCGCCGAAGATATTGAACAGGATCGCCTTCACGTTCTGATCCGCCGTGATGATCTCCAGGGCAGCTACCACTTTGTCCGGGTTCGATGAGCCGCCGATATCGAGGAAGTTCGCCGGGTTGCCGCCGTAGTACTTGACGAGATCCATCGTCGCCATCGCCAGACCGGCTCCGTTTACGCAGCAACCGACGTTCCCATCGAGCTGGATGTAGCTGAGCCCCGCATCCCGGGCCTTCGTCTCGGCCGGATCCTCGGATTCCATGTCTCGCATCGCCTCGATCCGGGGCATCCTGAACAGTGCGTTGTCATCGATGTTCATCTTCGCGTCGATCGCCAGCACCTGCCCCGCATCGTCCACGATCATCGGGTTGACCTCGGCCAGTGTCGCTCCCGCGGCCACATAGGCCTCATACAGAGCCGCTATGATCCGGCTCGCCTGACGGGCCAGGTCGATGTCGTCATACAGCGCGAACGCGAGACCCATCGCCTGGTGAGGAAGCAGTCCATAGCGCGGGTCCACGGCGAAACGCGTGATGGCGTCCGGATTCGTCGCTGCGACTTCTTCGATATCCACACCACCTTCGGCGGACACCATGAACACCGGGCGTTGGGAGGCCCGGTCGAGGACGATTCCCACGTACGCTTCAGAGGCGATCTCCACAGCGGGCGTGACGAGGACACGGTCTACCGTGAGCCCTTTGATCTGCATGCCGAGAATGTTGGCCGCCGCCTCTCGAGCGGCTTCGGGGTCGGCGGCGAGCTTCACGCCACCGGCCTTCCCCCTCCCGCCGGCGTGCACCTGCGCCTTTACGACCGTCATGCCGCCGTAATCCCGAGCGAGCTGCTCGGCTTCCTGGGGGGTCCTGGCGATCTCGCCGGGAGGCACAGGAATACCATGCTCGCGCAGGATTTCCTTCGCCTGATATTCGTGAATGTTCATGATGTCCCTAAGCTGAGTTCTCCACCCCATGATCGGGCGCATCGGGTACGATCTCCGTACCCCCGTCTCCAAGGACCGCCGCCGCTCCCGCTTCCAGGGCAGCGATCACCGACCGTGAACCGCCGGCCAGCACGAAGCTGGTCGCCGCCTCGAGTTTGGGCCGCATGCTTCCGGCTCCGTCAAGTTCGCCGGACTCCAGCAGCGAGGTTGCCTCGGTTGTCGTCAGGCTTTCGATTCGCCGGGCTTCCGGAGTTCCCCATCGTTCGTAGACCGCATCTACATCCGTGAGGATCAGCAGCAAGTCCGCTCCGATGTCGCGCGCCAGAATCGCCGCGGCCCTGTCCTTATCCACCACGGCATCCATTCCCTCGAGACCAAGGACGGCGTCCCGGTAGACGGGAATACCGCCGCCTCCGGCTGCGATCACGATGTCGCCGGCGCGGACCAGATCAGCGACCATTCGCGACTCCATGATCTCGACGGGTACGGGGCTCGCGACGCGCCGCCTCAGGTTGCCATGCCCGTCTGCCTCGACGATCTCACCGCTCGAGCGCAGATCAGCGGCCACAGCTTCGGAAAGAGCGCGCCCCACGAACTTGGTCGGCTCGCCGAAAGCCGGATCATCGTGATCTACACGCGCCTGGCAGATCAACGTCACTACGCGCCTTTCACACCCCGCCAGTTCCAGTGCATTTGTCATGGACTGCTGGATCATGTAGCCGATCCAGCCCGCCGTACCCGCTACGAGGACGCCCAGCGGAAGTGGCTCGACGGTACCGCGCCCCGCCTCGTTGCGCACCAACGCGTCCCCCACCTGCGGCCCGTTGCCGTGTACGATCGCGATCCGCCACCCGGCGACCGCCAGCGGCACGATGGCGAGCAGGCTCTCGCGGGTGTGGCGAAACTGATTGTGAACGGAAGCTGACTCGCCGGACTGCGAGAGGGCGTTTCCGCCGATAGCCACGACGACGGTTCGAACCTCCTCGCTCACGGAGCGCTGGCCAGTTCCGGCACGGTTACGCCTTCTGTCGCAAGAACGGCTGCAATTTCGTCACGGATCCGCGCGAGCCCGTCCCGCGTCCGCGCTTCGAATCGAACCACGATCACAGGCTGCGTGTTGCTGGAGCGAACGAGCGCCCATCCGTCGTCAAACAGGATCCTCACACCGTCGATGTCGATCACGTCATGGGTTTCCCGATACCGTTGGACCATGCGTTCCACGACTCCGAACTTCTTGTCCTCCGGGCAGTCCACCCGGACTTCCGGCGTCGATGGATATGCCGGGATCTGATCCGCCAGATCGGAGAGGCTCCGTCCACCCCGCTGCACCATCCCCGCCAACCTGGCCGCCGCATAGATGGCATCATCGAATCCGTAGAACCTGTCGGCGAAGCAGATGTGGCCGCTCATTTCGCCCGCGACCGGCGAACCGCCGACCTTCATCCGCTCCTTGATCAGGGAGTGCCCTGTCTTCCACATGACCGGCACCCCGCCCGCGGCCTCGATCATCTCGGGCAGCGCCTGCGAGCACTTCACATCGAAGACGATCTCCGCGCCCGGGTATTCCGGCAGCACATCGAGCGCGTACAGGAGGAGCAGATGGTCCCCGCGGACGATCCGGCCGTTCCCGTCCACCGCTCCGATCCTGTCGGCGTCCCCGTCCAGCCCGATACCCATGTCCGCGCCGGTCTCACGAACCAACGCAATCAGGTCGACCAGGTTCTCGTCGACTGTGGGATCCGGATGATGGTTCGGAAAGGACCCGTCCGACTCGCAGTACAGACACACGACCTCGATACCCGCGGCACGCAGCGCCTCGGGAGCGATCACGCTCCCGGTTCCATTGCCACAGTCCAACACGACCTTCACCGGGCCATCGACCCGGGCGCGCTCCCCGATCTCCGCCGCATAGCGTTCGAGGATTTCCTGCCGGAGCGTCGTGCCCTCTCCGTCAGCGAACGCTTCGCTCTCCACCAGGCCCCGCAGATCCTGGATCGCTGATCCATACACCGACCCGCCGGCCACGACCATCTTGATCCCGTTGTATTCGGGAGGATTGTGAGAGCCGGTGATCTGGATCCCGCCGTCGGTGTCGAGCACGACCGTGGCGTAGTACAAAGTCGGCGTCGGCACGGTGCCAAGCAGTACGACGTCCAGTCCGGAGTCATTGAGTCCGGCACACAGGGCGTCGGCAAGTCCCGGAGAGGTCGGACGGTTGTCGTAGCCGACCGCGACGCGGCCCCTGTCACGTCCGGTCGTGCGCCGCCAGCGTGTCGCATAAGCACGACCCACCGCGTACGCGACTTCGGTCGTCAGATCGTCGCCGACGATTCCCCGGATGTCGTATTCCCGAAAGATCGTACTCGAAACGTTCATGCTACCTCAGGAAGAAATGCTCTCATGGGGGTCTCCGAGCCACCTATCAGTCGGCTGAACGGTCCCCGATAGCGGGCGGCGAACTCAGAAGCGGAGCCTGTTGTACGGTTTCGGGAACGATGCTCGCACCCGCTGCATCCGCCGCGTCGACCGCGGGGCCGGGCCAGATACCGGCGGCCAGCACGGCCACGACCGTCAACACGCTCGCCAGGCGGAATCCGCGGCCCTGAGCGGGGAGTCGTACCGGGTCCTCAGCCGCCGACTCGAAGTACATCTTCCATACTACGCGCAGGTAGTAGTAGTAGGACACGAGACTCGAAAGCACGAGAATCACTGCCAGAGCCCCTTCGCCCGATGCGACGGCGGCTCGCAGGAGATACAGCTTGCCGATGAACCCTCCGGTCGGCGGAAAGCCGGCCAGCGAGAGCAGACACACCACCAGCATCGCCCCGAGCAGGGGTTGACTCCATCCGAGCCCCCGAAAGCGCCCGATCCCGGCCCCGCCGTCCTGGTCGTCTCCGATCACAGACACGGCGGCGAACGCTCCCAGGGTCATCAGCGCGTAGATTCCCAGATAGAATACCGAGGCCGAGAACCCCAGCGCCGAGCCTGCCAGCAGGCCTACCAGCAGATAGCCCGCGTGCGCCACGGAGGAGTAGGCGAGCATTCGCTTCACGTCGTCTTCCTGCAGCGCGATGAAGTTCGGGATGATCATCGTCAACACGGCAAGCCACCACACGATGCCCATCCAGGCCGACGCGGCCGGAGCAAGGCCCACACCGACCACCCGGAGCAGCGAGGCGAACGCCGCGGCCTTCACGCCGGCGGCCATGAAAGCCGTTACCGGTGTGGGCGCCCCCTGGTAGGTGTCGGGTGTCCACATGTGAAACGGGACGGCCGAAATCTTGAAGCCGAAGCCAATGATCAGCAGCGCGATTCCGCCATACAGCAACACGTTGTTGCCCGCCGCCCCCGCCGCCAGTTCTGACGCTACGAGGCCAAGATTCGTGCTGCCGGATGCGCCGTATACGAGAGCGATTCCGTAGAGCAGAAACGCGCTCGCGAACGCCCCCATGAGGAAGTACTTCAGCGCAGCCTCCGCGGACCGCGCGTCCGACCGATCCAGCCCGGCCAGCACGTACACCGAGATCGACATCAGTTCGATGGCCACGAAGATGACGATCAGGTCTCGGGACGCAGTCAGCAGCGTCATCCCGGTAGCCGCCATCAGCATCAGGAAGTAGTACTCACCGACATCCAGTCCGCGGCGCGTCAGATAGTCCATCCCGAAGAGTATCGCGAGCGCTGTTGCCGCCAGGATCACCAGCGTAAGGGCCACCCGAAAGTCGTCCACGGCTATCATCGAGAACGCCACGGGAGACTCGAAGCCAAGTTGAAGGACGGTGACCGCTCCCGCGATCACGATTCCTGCGATGGCCGTCGCCGGGACCCAGCCGCCGCTAGGCACTGTCCTGGGTCCCCTCCGGAATACGTCCACCATCAGGATCAACAGCGCGGTGACGCTCAGGACGATCTCGGGCAACAGGGCCCACATGAAGTCGAGTTGCGAGCTGAAATCGAGAATCACGGCCGCGCCTCCCGATCCGCATCCACTCCGAGTATCGGCATGCGATCGAGCCGGGTATCATCCTCGCGCGCCGTCCCGGGGGCCTGCTGCGCCCGCTCTTCCACCTGTTCGATCAGGGCACCGACCGAGCTCTCCGTACGATCGAGCAGCGGTCCCGGGTATACGCCGATCAGGACGATCAGAACCAGCAGCGGCGCAAGTACGGTCCTCTCGCGACCCGTGAGGTCCGACAGTTCCTCGTTCGCGGGGTCGGTGATCGGCCCGTACAGCACGCGCTGAATCATCGGAAGCATGTAGGCGGCTGCGAAGATTACCCCGGTCGTGGCGAGAACCGCCGGGATCGGATAGCTGCGGAACGTGCCGATCAAGATCAGGAATTCTCCCACGAACCCGTTAGTTCCGGGGAGCCCGATCGAACTCAGGGCCACGATGACCAGCGATGTCGCGAACACCGGCATGACGCGGGCGATGCCGCCGAAATCCGCGATCATCCGCGTGTGCCGGCGCTCATAGAGCATGCCGATGAGCAGGAACAGCGCACCGGTCGAGATGCCGTGGTTGACCATCTGCAGGATCGCGCCCTCGACGGATTGGGCATTGAGCGCGAACAGTCCCATCATGACGAATCCGAGGTGCGCGATCGATGTGTAGGCGATCAACTTCTTCGCATCCGGTTGGACGGCCGCCACCCAGGCCCCGTAGATAATGCCGATGACGCTCAGAGTCATGACCGTCCCGATGACCGCGGGGCTCGTCGCGGCGTGCGAAAACATGGGTAGCGCGAACCGGAGAAATCCGTAGGTCCCCATCTTCAGCATCACACCGGCCAGGATCACGGAGCCCGCTGTTGGGGCTGTCTCTTATACACA
>JARFPW010000320.1 GCA_029288095.1 Gemmatimonadota bacterium | reverse complement strand
GGCCTCGCCACCATCCTCGACCTGCAGAGCGCCCAGATCACGCTCCGCCAGGCCGAAGTAGATCTCATCCAGCGACAGTTCGACTACCAGCTCG
The DNA here is from genome assembly GCA_029288095.1 of Gemmatimonadota bacterium. Lineage (GTDB taxonomy): Bacteria > Gemmatimonadota > Gemmatimonadetes > Palauibacterales > Palauibacteraceae > JARFPW01. The sequence continues at coordinate 5,034 of JARFPW010000320.1, read as the reverse complement.
GCCTCGCTCGCCTCGAGGCCCTCCTCGGTACCGACCTCAGAAACTAGGCGCCCGTATCCTCCAGCACGCGGGCCGAGGCGTACAGGTTGCCGGTCTCCGGGTCGGGATGAGATGACCAGCGGAGGCGCTTGAACGTCCCGTCCCGGCATCGATATCGGTTCGTGAACGATATCGTCGGGATTCCGCGCGCCAGCTTCTCGGTTTCGGCGATGGTCGCCTCGACATCGTCAGGATGTACGAAATCGACGAACGGACGCCCGAGCAGATCGTCCTCAGTCCACCCGAGGTTCTTCTCGAAGGCGGGGTTCACGAGCTTGAAATAGCCATCCGTCCCCGCTACGCACAGCATGTCTCTCGACTCGTCGAAGAACGTCTTGAATTCCTGCAGCAGCGTCATTCGGCGTTCGAGTTCCGTGGTCATCGAGTTGAACGTGTCGGCAAGAAGCCCCAGCTCGTCAGCGCGGGCCGCGTCAGCTCGGGCCGTCAGGTCACCGTCCCTGATCCGTCCCGCCACGACCGCCAGGGCGTGAATGGGCTTTGCGAAGATGAAACCGAGCCCCACACCGAGCAGGATTGCGAAGGCCGCCAGTGAGAACCCGACTCCAAGCATGCGCTCGCGAAGTTCGTTGGTATCGGCCCGCTGTTCCGCGTCGTCGAATTTGACCAGTACCGCGAGGCCCGCGGCGGAAATCCGCCGGGTCGCAGCCCACACGGCTTCACCGCGATAATCGGCGAGCCCCTCTGTGACCGGAGTGTCCGATTCTTCCAGCATTCTCCATAACCGGTCGTCCCTGATTTCAACGCTGTCCGGGCGGGGCGCGACGTGAAGGCGGGGCGTCAGCAGCCGGATGCGACCCGCCGGGTCTCGTGTCGCAATCAGGACCTCACCGGTTTCTCCCAGGCCCGTGCGGTTGGCGGCCACATCCGAGAGGTCTCGCGCAGCCAGCAGGACGCCGAGTGTCCCGACCGGGAGGGTGTCGGCTCGGAGCCAGGCGGAATACGACACCCGCAGCGGGTCCTCGTCGGTGAATCGCAGTAAACGGACCTCATCGTCCGGCCCGACCGAATCGGTCATCGTGGCCCAGCCAGGGTCAGCGGCGCCCGCCGACGCTACGAGGTCGCCGTCCAAATCGAACACGCCGATCCCCTCGACGACTCCGGAAGAGGACAGGGCATCTCCGAGGATGCGTCGGATCTGCTGCTGATCGCCTCCTGATTCGGTCCGATTCCAGGCGGCGAGACTGCGGCGAAGCTGGGTACGGCTGGCCAGCAGGGCCACCGCCTCCTGCCACCCACGTACGACGAGTTCGACGCGCTCCGCCTTCGCCTCCGTCAAAGAAGACAGCCTAAGGCTGGCTCTAGTCGTGATGAGCGCCTCGGCGTTCGTGAACGCCAACGTCCCGAGAGCGAGCATACTCGCCAGAGAGACGGCTACGAGCGCGAAGACGAGTTTTGTCCGTAAATCCATTCGACTTCCTACAGGAGTACGACTACAAACACCAGATAAGATGCAAGGAGCAGCGCTCCCATGCGGCGCCCGACCACCCCGCGGCGGTGAATCGCCCACGCGAGGGTCGCTGCCGCCGCTACCATCAGCGGCAGGTTCAGGGAAAGGAATCCAGCCGGAATCGGAATGGGAGCCGGGCTTACGGCGGCTGTGATGCCCATGATGGCCAGCAGATTCACCATGTTGCTGCCGATCACGTTCCCGACGGCCAGCGCCGCTTCACGCTTGAAGGCGGCGACGAGTGTCGTGGCGAGTTCGGGCAGGGATGTGCCCAGGGCGACGAAGGTCAGGCCGACGACGGACGAGGCGACGCCCAGGGCGTCGGCAAGGCTGACCGCTCCGCGAACCAGGAGGTCGGCCCCGAGCGGCAGGGCGAGAGTGCCGAGGACGAGAAACGTGGCGATCATGGTGGACGTGCGAGGGAGCCCGAGGCCTCTTTCCCACTCCTCCGACTCGTCCTCCCAGGATTGCTCGGCCATCGAGGCCTGGAGTGCGTACAGCAGAAACAACCCGAAAGCTGCGAGGAGCGCGAGGCCGGCCGGGCGTCCCAGCTCTCCCAGTGTGCACAGGGCGAAGAACAGCACCGACACTCCCACCATGACGGCCGCGTCTTTGCGCGCCCCTGGCTGGTTGCAGGTCATCGGATACACGATGGCGGGCAGCCCGACCACGAGGAGGACATTGGCGATGTTGCTTCCCACGACGTTGGCGATCGAGAGGTCCGGGTAGCCCGTCAGCGCCGCGCGCAGCGATACGACGAGTTCGGGAGCCGACGTCCCGAAGGCAACGACCGTGAGCCCGACCACGAGGGGCGGAACGCCCGCCTTCTGGGACAGGGAAATGGACCCGCGAATCAGCAGGTCGCCACCCATGAGGAGCCAGATGACACCGCCGAACAGGTAGAGTACCGCAAGGGGAGTGGGCACTCAGGCTACTCGTCCGAGAGGAAGCCCTGCTCCCTCATCCACGCATCGTTGTACGTCTTCCCGAGAGAGCGATAGCCGCCGTCGGGCATGATCACCACGCTGACGCTGTTGTCGTCGAGCTGGTCTCCATGCGCTTCCATCCACTGGAGCGCCCCGGCCATCGCCATGCCGCAGGAACCTCCGACGAAGAACCCTTCCTCCTCGGCCAGCCGGCGCGTCATGAGCATCGATTCCCGGTCGGTGACCCGCACGTAGTCGTCGATGAGGTCCCAGTCCATATTGCCGGCCAGGATGTCTTCACCGACGCCCTCCGTCACGTACGGATAGATTTCGTCATCGTCGAACTCGCCCGTGTGGAAATACTTGTAGTAGACCGAACCGTACGGATCGACGCCGATCACCTGCACGTCCGGGTTTCGCTCCTTGAGGTACGCGGCGCATCCCGAGATCGTGCCGCCCGTCCCGGCGCCCACGAACAGATGCGTGATTCGTCCGTCCGTCTGCTCCCAGAGTTCCGGTCCCGTGGAGCGGACGTGAGCAGCCGGGTTCGCGGGATTGTCGTACTGGTTCAGGTAGACGGAATTGGCTGTCTCGCGGGCCAGCTGGCGCGCTACCTGGTAGTACGACCGGGGGTCCTCCGGCTCGACGTCGTTCGGACAGACGACGACCCTCGCGCCCAGCGCCCGCAGAATCGCGATCTTCTCGGGACTCTGCTTATCGGTAGTGGTGAACACGCACTTGTAACCGCGCGCAATCGCCGCCAGCGCCAGGCCGACCCCGGTGTTACCGCTGGTGCCTTCGATGATCGTTCCGCCAGGCTGCAGATCGCCGGCCTCCACGGCGGCCTCGATCATCGCCAGGCCGATCCTGTCCTTCACCGACCCGCCCGGGTTGAAGTACTCGAGCTTCGCGAGAACTGTACCCGGCACGTGCGCTGCCAGACGATTGACCCGCACCAGCGGAGTGTCGCCGATCGTTTCGAGGATGTTGTCGTACCACATGCAGCGAATGTCGCGACTTGTCACCGCGGCGGCTATTGCTCCCATCAACCCGGCGGCGCCGCGCGCCCAATCAGAACGCCAGGTTGACCTTTCCGTAGAACACACGGCCGGCCTCAGGAATCTGCCGTCCGGTGAACGGATTCTTCGCGTTCAGGTGGTCCACATAGAACTTGTCGCCGACATTCTCGACCCCGAACCGAACAAGCACTTGCTCGGAGGCCTGCCACCCGAACCGAATATCACCCGTGGCATAGCCCGGTGTCGGTGTCTCTCCACGGGTCAGCGATACGCGGTTCATCCCTGCGTCCGACACCAGATGCAGCGTCGCCTCGCCGTGAAACGAGCGGGAAGGGAGCTGATAGCGAATCCCGACCGTTCCCCTTGGGGGCGCGATCCCGAGAACCGGTTCCGACAACAGGTCGTCCTCTGCCCACAGGTAGTCCCCGGCCAGTTTGAGGGTCCAGTCGTCATTGAGGCCGATTGCGGCCTGAGCGTCGAGGCCCCAGAACGTCGCGTCTCCGTTGACGTACTGGAACACGACATCGGGACTGAGCGGCAGGCGCGCGTCCAGCACGGTCGGCGTCAGCGTGATGTAGTTGTTGATCGACCTCACGAAGACGCTCGTCTGGAAGGAGACCCGCTCGTAGGTGCCCTCAAGCCACACGTCGGCCTGTGTGCTCCGCTCGGGCTCGAGCTGAGGATTCCCGACGAATTCGGCCGAGAGCTGTGCCCGGGAAGAGGGGAAACGATCCGAGTACCGTTCGAGGGCGTCGGAAGGCCGGACGGAAGAGCCGAGCGCCAGATTGAGATTCCAATTCGCACTCAACCCGAGACTCAGCGTGACGGCCCCGCTGACGTTGGTTTCGCTGGCTTCGAGATTCGCGGCCACGTTGTCCGTGAAGAACTGGCTCGCGGTGTCGGCACTGGCGGACACGAAATCGACCCGGCCCGCCACCGAAAGGTGGACGTGGCTGCTCACTCGGCGGTCCGCACGGGCAAACAGGCCGACATCTGTAATCGTGACGTCCGGCCAGATCAGATCCTCGAACAGCAGCGGCTCAGGATCCATGTCGGCACGGCTCACCGTTCGAACAGCATTTCGGTTCGCCGAATAGAAGTCTCCTCCGAGCTCGACTTCCCACCCATCCAGGTCGAGGATCGCTGCGCCGCGGCCGCCAAACAGCTCGGTGCTCGTCGTAACAGCGATGTTGAGAGGAAACGGCGGCGTACGAAGCGTGTCCGGCTCGGCCGTCGGCTTGCCGGCGTTCGTCATGTCGTGATCGGTGTCATTGTAGTAGACCTGAAAGTCGAGACCGCGCACCGTGCCCTCGTTCCCCGTCAGGTCGGCCATCCAACCGAGCGAGACGTTCGACGTCTGGAATAGTTCCGCGTTGAGCAGGCGCCCCGGATAGTCGATGGGACCGCTCTGGTCCTGGTATCCGCCACCGAATTCCACCCGGGAGTTGTCACCCGTCTCGACGCTGATCTTCCCACGGGCTTCCCAGCTCTCGAAGTCGCCGGGTACCTCGTTGCCGTTTCCGTCCTCGTAGTCGTTTCCGTTTCGAAATGCTCCGAAGCTCCACCATGAGACCCGACCCGA
>JARFPW010000255.1 GCA_029288095.1 Gemmatimonadota bacterium | reverse complement strand
GCGACGAAGATCGACGAGTACGTTCCGATCAACACACCGAGGATTAGTACCAGGGCGAATGGACGAATCACCTGGCCACCGAGAATAAACAACGCCAGCAACGTCATCGCGGTCGTACCGCTCGTCAGGACCGTCCGCGGCAGCGTCTCGTTCACGCTGCGGTTGAGCAGATTGACGTACGCGTCCTTCCGGTACTTTCGAATGTTCTCGCGAATGCGGTCGAACACGACGATTGTATCGTTCAGCGAGTACCCCACGATCGTCAGAATCGCAGCTACAGTAGTCAACGTGATCTCAACGTTGAACAACGAGATGAACCCGAACGCGATGAGGATATCGTGAACGGTGGCGGTGATCGCTGCCACGCCAAATCGCCACTCAAAACGGAATGCCAGGTAGACCAGCGTGAGCGCGAACGAAATCAGGATGGCCATCAGCGCGCCGCGCTGAAGTTCTTGTCCGACCCGTGGCCCAACGGCGTCCGTGCGGCTGGTCCACGCCTCGCCATCGGCTCCATACGACTCAGTCAGCGCTTCGCGCACGGCCTGAACGACCGACCCACCGCCCTCCTGTTCGAACAGCGGAACCCGGATGAGATAGTCGTTGGAGGCACCGAACTGCTGGATCTGTGCGTTCTCGAGTGCGGTGGATGCCATGGCCGCGCGAACATCCCCCACGGTCGTCGGTTGAGTGAACGCGACCTCGAACAGCGTACCGCCCGTGAAGTCTACGCCGAACCGCAGTCCGCCCTGCACGATCATCGATCCGATCCCGAGGGCGATAGCGATACCGGAGACCACGTAGGCCCGGCGACGGGCGCCGAGAAAATCGAATTTGGCGTCGTGAAAAAGTCTCATTGTGGCGGCTCAGATGCTCAGCGGGTCGGCGGGCGACCGGCGCTCGAGATAGATGAGGAACAGGGTCCTGGTGACGAACAGGGCCGTGAAGAACGACGCCATGATTCCGATGCTCAGCGTGACGGCGAACCCGCGCACCGGGCCCGTACCGAATTGATACAGGATGCCCGCCGTGATCAGCGTCGTGAGGTTGGCGTCGACGATTGCCGACAGCGCTTCCGCGAATCCGTTCTCTACGGCCGTCCGCGGCGTCTTACCCGCATCCGATTCCTCACGGATGCGTTCGAAGATGAGCACGTTGGCATCCACCGCCATTCCGATCGACAGGATCAGCCCCGCGATCCCGGGCAGCGTGAGGGTCGCCTGCAGGCCGGCCAGCGCTCCGAGGACGAACAGCAGGTAGCCGGCGAGCGCGATGATCGCCATCACGCCGGCCGTGCGATAGTAGAACGCCATGATCAGCACGACGCCGACGATTCCGATTATCCCGGCGAGCTTGCCGGCATCGATGGCGTCCTGCCCGAGAGACGGGCTGACGGTGCGTCTCTCGACGATCTTGATCGGCATCGGCAGGGCGCCGGCTCGTAGCACGAGGGCCAGGTCCTGGGCCTCCTGGAAGCTCGAGCCCGATCCCATCGTGATCTGGGCGCGCCGGGACAGCGTCTCGTTGATCGTCGGAGCGCTCTGCACGCGGCCGTCGAGCACGATCGCCATGTAGCGGCCCACATTGCGGCTCGTACCGCGCTCGAAGATCCGCGCTCCCTGCCGTGTGGTCTCGAAGGGCACGTAGGGTGTGTTGAAGTTCGGATCGCGGGCTGCCGGGCCGGCATCCGCCAGCCGGTCTCCCGTGAGCAGCGGATCCTCGTTCAGCACATATAGTTCGCGATAGCTGGCGCTGCCGACCGACGTCGGTAGCGCCCCCCACCGCAGCTCCGTCGCACGGGGAATGAGAGCTACCACTGTATCCAGCGCGAGGTAGCGCTCGACCGTCGGAAAATCCTGCTCGGCGATCAGAAACATCCCGGGCAGGCCCGATTCCAACAGGAGTCCGGTCAGCGGCCTGCGCTCCGGCTCGGCCTGTCCGTCGTCCTGGCCGATCAGCCCATCGGACTGAATCGTATCCACAGCCAGCTCAGCCGCTGCCGTGTCAGCCACTACGGAATCCGGCTGCGCTCCGCCCAGGAGGTCATCCAGCCCGGGGGCCACTTCCTCTACGGGAGCCGGCGCCAGTTCTTCCACGCCGACCACCGAGACGATGGCCCGATCGATCCTCGGCAGTGCGTCCCGGAAGTTGTCGTCTTCGCGCACGAGCTTGAACTCGAGAAACGCCGTCCGCTCCACGATCTGCGTGGCCCGTTCCGGGTCGTCGATCCCGGCGAGCTCGACGATGATCCGGTCGGACCCGACGCGCTGGATGGTGGGTTCACGGACGCCGAATTCGTCAATCCGGTTTCGAATCGTCGTGAGTGTCCGGTCGATCGCATCCGCCCGCGTTTCGTCGGTGAGCGTGCCGTCGGGATCGTCGATTTCGACCGCGAGGTGCATCCCGCCGGCCAGATCGAGACCGAAGTTGATCGCCGAAACCTCGGTTTCGCGCGTCGGATCTTGCGGATCAGGGACGGACCTCGGCAGCAGGGACCAGGCACTGAGCGCCAGGAGACCGAGGATGATCAGTATTCTGTTTCGGGCTGTCTGCATGAGTTCAAGCGTCGCAAGGTTGTGATCGAAGACGGCTACGGGAGCTGGCCACACGCCTTCTTTGACAAGCGGGGCAAGCTATGGCTACCCGGCGCGGGGCGAAAGGTAACTGCCGGCTATCTAACGGCTGCGCCGCCCGCGGCCGAGCCGGGATCTTGCCGGCTGATCAACTGGCGCCGCTTCGTTCTCATCCTCCGCCCCGGCGTTGTCCTGGAAGGAAGGCTCGAAGCCCTCGACCACACGACGAGGCACCCGCTTGCCCATCAACTTCTCGATGTCCTTCACCAGCAGAATTTCGTGTGTGGACATCAGCGTAACGGCATCTCCGGTCAGGTCCCCCCGAGCGGTGCGACCGACTCGATGGACGTAGTCCTTCGGATCGTCGGGTACGTCGAAGTTCACCACGTGCGTGACGCCGACGATATCCAGCCCGCGTGCCGCCACGTTGGTCGCGACGAGAATCTGGATGTCCTTCTGCCGGAACCGCTCGAGGCTCTTCGTCCGGTCCGACTGGGCTTTGTCTCCGTGAAGGTCGTCCGACGCCACACCTCGACCCCGCAGAAACTCATTGACGTAGGCCGCGGTCGACTTCATGCGGGTGAACACGATCACCTGCCCGTCGGTCCCCCAGGACTCGAGGAGGTGCGCCAGCAACCCGTACTTGTTGGGATAATCGACGGGATGCACGACCTCGGTGATGCCCTCGGCGCTCGTTTGAAATCCGACGTGGACCTGGACGGGATCCCGCATCATCTCGTGGACGAGGCTGAGCACTCTGTTCGCCATGGTCGCGGAGAACAGGAAGGTCTGCCTGTCCTTCGGGGTCCGGCGGACGATGGATCTCACGTCCTCGATGAAGCCCATGTCCAGCATCCGGTCCGCCTCGTCAAGGACGAGCACCTCGACATGTGACAGATCCACCGTCCCACGCTGCAGGTGGTCCAGCAAGCGTCCCGGCGTAGCCACGAGCACGTCACAGCCCCATTTGAGATCCCGGATCTGCGCACCGATCGGCATCCCGCCATAAACCAGCATTGGCTCGATCGACAGGCTGCTGCCGTACGTTCCGACTGCGCGCTCCACTTGCTGCGCCAGTTCGCGGGTCGGTACGAGGATAAGGCCGCGCACGTCTCCGTGGCGCTCCGGGCTGTCGGCCAGGTGGTGCAGCATGGGCAGCACGAAGGCCGCTGTCTTTCCCGTTCCGGTCTGGGCGCAGCCGATGACGTCCTGACCCGCCAGCGCCGGCGGAATGGCTTGGATCTGAATCGGTGTAGGCGTTACGTAGCCGCTGGCGCTGACTGCCTCCAGCAACTCCTGCCGCAGGCCCAGCCCGGCGAATCCCTCTGTACTTGTCTCTGTCAAATCCGTCATGTGCCTCTGGTCTTCTCCTCTACGATTCGGCTGCTCACGTCCCATAGACGGGCGGCCACTTCAGGGTCTTTCGCCTCCTCCGACGGTTCCTTTTCCCGGCACTCGTCAAAGTAGCGGCCACTCACTCCCCGAACTTCCTCCGATGAGGCGAGAAAGATCGGCGTCCGGGCGCCCTGTTCGGGTGTAATCGTCCACGGCCGTGCGAGCCGCGGCGGAACGATACCACGCAATAGCAGCTTCGTCCCGACAACGCCCGGATGCAGCGAATTCACTGTCACGTCCTCGGACTCCAAACGCACCCCAAGCTGCCGGGCGAACAGCACGTTGGCCAACTTGGACTGCGTGTAGGCCCTCCACCCGCCGTATTTCCGCTCGGCGTTGAGATCGTCGAACCGCAGCGTTCCCTTGTAGTGC
>JARFPW010000187.1 GCA_029288095.1 Gemmatimonadota bacterium | reverse complement strand
GGTCTTTATCTTGTGGGGCTCGTGGACGAGCTGGCTCTGCATCGGTCTGTCCTCAGTACAATAATCGAGTTTAGAATAGTAATATCCTATGAATGCTAAGAGAAGGCATTTTAAATAGATAGGGACGAGCGACGCCGTGGCGACTCGCGTCGGCTCCTCGACATTGGTTAACCTCAGGAGCCGATCATCGACTGCTCACGAACTGTCGACAGGGACCGCTGTGGCTGATTCCGCAACTCGAGGTCTTATGTCTTTCATCGGAGGAGCCTGCGACACCGGGGCCCGCATCGCGGTTGCCGTCTGGGTTTCGGTCGCGCTCTCTGCTTGCGCGCCGCGGCAGCACATCGTGGCTATCGGAGATGTGCATGGAGACCTGGATGCCACACGCAGCGCACTTCGGCTCGCGGGAGCTATCGACGCCGAGGACCGCTGGATCGGCGGGCGGTTGATCGTCGTGCAAACGGGCGATCAACTGGATCGCGGCGACGACGAGAGGGCGGTACTCGACTTGTTCGAGCGATTGCGTGTGGAGGCAGCTGCAGCGGGTGGCGCGTTCCACGCCCTGCTGGGCAATCACGAACTCATGAATGCCAAGGGCGACCTGCGCTACGTGACCGATGGAGGATTCGCCGATTTCGCCGACTTCACCGAGGCGCCCGATTACGATCCTGACGATCCACGGCTGGCCGAACTCGAGCCCCACGAGAAAGGGCGAATGGCTGCGCTCCTTCCGGGAGGACCCTATGCACGTGTCCTGGCCCAGCGAGTCGTGTTTCTGCGTGTGGAAGACAATGTCTTCGTCCACGGTGGCGTGCTTCCGGATCACCTTACGTACGGACTTGATCGCATCAACGGCGAAACCCAGGCCTGGCTTCGAGGGGAAACGGATCGCCCGGGGGTCCTCTCAGGATCGGACAGTCCTCAGTGGACGCGGCTGTACTCGGACGAGCCGGATTCCGCGGCGTGCGCCACGCTTGCGGAGGTCCTGAGCCGTTTGAATGCGAGGCGCATGGTGATGGGGCATACCATACAGGACGGGGGAATCACCAGTGCGTGCGAAGGCCGCGCCTGGCTCATCGACGTCGGGATGTCAGCCCACTACGGAGGCCCCGTCGAAGTATTGGAGATCGTTGGTGATTCGGTGTTCGTCTCGATGGGCGAACCTCCTCGATGAAACGCTTCTCCTACGTAGCCGGGCTGCCCTCCTTCTCCCACAGATGCGCGTTGTGGAGGAACCCGTGCACACTGAACGGCCTGGTCGCCTCGTCGTGGTGGGGTGGGAACACGAGGAAGGCAGCCGCCGCCCCGACGATGCAGAGTACGCCCGCGATCGTGAACGCGAGCGGGAAGTTGCCGACATCGCCCAGCCAGCCGCCGAAGATCGGGAAGATGATCCCACCTGCGCCGTATGACAGGAAGACCCACGGGTAGTTGTTGCCCACGGCGCCGTTGCCGAATTCGTCCGCAGTCAGGGCCGGGAACAGCGCGAAGTTGCCGCCGAAGTTGAATCCAATCAGCGTGGCAAACAGGTACAGCGTGTACTCGTTGCCGGCCATCGACGTGAACAACAGCAGGAACAGGCCCTGGCTAGCCGCCATGGTAACCACCGATCGTTTGCGACCAAGCTTGTCGCCGAGGATGCCCCATGCGAGGCGGCCGATGCCGTTTGCCAGGCTGAAGAACACGGCCATCGCAGTACCGGCGATCGCGTCCGCTGCCCCGGCGCTGATGCCGTTGTCCACCAGCGCCCCGGGCGGGTAGAGCTTCATGAGGCCGATGGCCATCAGGCCGGCGCCGGCGCTGACCAGGAAAGTGAGCGAGATGAGGTGGAATTGTGGAGTACGCAGCATTTCCCGAGGGGTGAAGTCCTCCACACCGGAGCCGATGGTCTGCGGTGGCGTAAAACCGTCCGGGAGCCAGCCCGCGGGCGGCATCTTCATCCACATGCTGCCGATGACAATGAGGATGGCGAAAGCGATGCCGTATGCGACGAAGGTGCCGTCGAGACCAATGGAGTCGATGAGCCCGCCCCACGAGCCGGCCAGCTTCACCCAGCCCATGGCGCCAAACCCAAAGCCGGCGACCGCGACACCGGTGATCATTCCCTTCCGGTCCGGAAACCAGCGCATGCCGACGGCGATCGGCACGACGTAGGCGAGACCGATACCGGCACCACCGACGAGTCCCACTCCGAGCAGGACTGTCCAGAAAGTGGTTCCGCCGCCCAGGCCCGCGATCACATACCCGATACCGAGCGTGATGCCACCGGTAAATGCGAGACGTTGAGGGCCCCAATCGTTGAGTTTGCGGCCGGCCAACACCATGACGATCGCGAACATCGCCAGGCCGACGGAAAACACGACCTGCGTGCGAGCATTGGACCACCCGGCGGCCTTGAGTCCGGGGGTGAATACCGACCACGCGTAGATTGCGCCGAGGCACAACTGGATGAGCAGTGCTCCCAGAACCACCTTCCAGCGCTTGGACCCACCGGGCATGACAGCTTCCTTTCGGTGATTGTGATTTATTTCACATATAACCGTATGCGGAAGACTCGCCATCCGGAAGGGGGACAGGGACCCGCTGATCGGGTCATCGGTCTGGGGTCCGAATGCACAGATTCTGGCGCCTCAGAAACGCTGGTAGTCAGCGGGTGATCAGATCGCCTTAGTCGTGTATAGAATGACACTTACGGGGCATACTAATCGCGGGCCCGGATGGGGTCAGCTCCGGGCCCGCAGGGGGTGCGGCTACGGGACCAGCACCTCGTCGATGACGTGAATAACGCCGTTGGACGCCGCGATGTCGGCGGCTACGACGTGAGCGTCGTTCAAGTGGAGCTGGTGGTGGCGCGATGCGACGTGCACGCGCTTCCCATTCAGTGTCGAAACAGCTGACATCCGAGCCACCTGGTCAGCGTACGCAACGCCCTCTACGACGTGATACGTGAGGATCTGGGTCAAGAGTTCCTTGTCCGCCAGGATGGCGTTCAGCTTCTCTGCTGGGATCTTCGCGAAGGCCTCGTCGGTCGGGGCGAGCACCGTGTACGGTCCGCCACCGGCGATCGTTTCCGTGAGGTCGGCGGCCTCGAGCGCGGTGAGTAGCGTGCCGAAGGATCCTGCCTCGCGGGCGACTTCGGCGATGTTCCGGGTCTCCGGAACGAGGACCGCATCGATGACATGGATTACTCCATTTGAAGCCATGATATCGGTCGTTACCACGTTGGCCTCGTCCACCTGGACGCCATGAGAGGTAGACACGTCGAGCCGCTGACCGTTGAGAGTCGGAGCAAAGTCGAGATTCACGACATCATTCGCCGTTACTCGTCCGGCCACTACGTGGTACGTCAGGATACTGGTCAACAGTTCCTTGTCAGCCAGGATTGCGTTCAGCTGCGCCTGGGGGATCTTGGCAAACGCCTCGTCCGTCGGAGCGAACACGGTGAGCGGTCCCGGTGCCGACAGCGCCTCCACCAGTCCGGCCGCCTCGACGGCTGCGACGAGGGTGTTGAACGAGCCGGCTTCTTGCGCGATCTCGACGATGTTCTTCTCTTGGGCTGCGACACCCCGAGGAAGCGCGACGATAGCGATGGCGGCTGCGAGGATGGCAAGCCGGCCGCGCGGTGATTTCCACATTTTCAGTCTCCTGGTCGGTGCGCGTCGCCTTTTTGCGGGCCGCGCGATTTGTTGGACGTCTCGTGAACGCGGCGACCGCTAGTCGCAGTCCTGCCGCACCCCGTCACGTCACAGATCGCATGGAATGTCATTTTGGATCCATCCGGCCGTTCGGATCCAAATCGCTCGATTGTGCGAACAGTTAGCTGAAGGGTTGTGCCACGATGGACTCGCAAACTGGAGCCGCGTTGATGGCCGGCGGATCACGAGAGCAGGCACCGCGCCGGCAGCACGTGCTGTGCGAACTGGTCGATTGATCCGTCAATGAACCACCGCGAAGTGTCTCCGCTGGTTCGCGTTGGGCAAGGAGATGACTCAGCGGTCGAGGAGTGCGTCGAAAAGTTCGGCTCGCTTGTGTGGTCTCTGGCGCTCCGTTATTCGCCGACGCGGGCCGATGCCGAGGACGCCGTCCAGGAGGTCTTCGTGGACGTCTGGCGTAGTGCGCAACGTTTCGATGCAAGTCGGATTTCGGATCTTGGCTTCGTCGCGATGATCACTCGACGGCGACTGATCGACCGGCGCAGGAAGCGGGACCGCCGGCCGGATCTGGTGCCTCTGCCGGATGGGTTCGAAGTCTCGTCGGATGAACATGAGAGGATGGATCAACGACTGCGCGCTGGTCAGGCGGCCGAGGCGCTGAAAGTGTTGCGTCCCGAGCAGCGCCGATACATCGAACTGTCGCTGGTTCACGGCATGTCCCACGGCCAGATCGCTCGGGAGACCGGAGCGGCGCTTGGTACGGTCAAATCGAACATACGCCGAGGACTGGCGGATGTACGGAGACATCTGCGGACAGAATGATGAACGACAAACTCGCGAGACTGCATGAACTCCTGATCGACAGGGCGAC
>JARFPW010000231.1 GCA_029288095.1 Gemmatimonadota bacterium | reverse complement strand
ACAGATCGTAGAGAAGTTTGGCGGACACGACACGGATAGTGGATCGACCGCCGTTCAGATCGCTCAGCTCACCGCTCGTATCGAGCACCTCACCGAGCATTTCCGCACCCATTCGAAGGATCACCACGGCCGTCGCGGGCTGCTGAAGATGGTTGGTCGGCGCCGCAGGCTGCTGGAGTACCTTCGCAAGAGCGACATGACCGCCTATCGCAACCTGATTAAGGAACTCGGGCTGCGCCGATAGGTGGATCCACGTTTTGAATTGAACCTGGCACTCGGGCCGGCGCACGAAGGCGCTCGCCTGGCTGCTGTTTTGTCGGTATCGGTCAAGGGACGCAATCCGCCTCCCGGCCAGACCTGACGCAAGAAGAAGAGAAGAGGAAAAGAAGAGATGGTACACAGAATAGAAAAGCAGTTCGCCGGCCGAACGCTCGTCCTGGAGACGGGACGGATGGCTCGCCTGGCCGACGCCGCGGTGTTTCTGACGTACGGCGATTCCGCCGTGCTGGTAACCGCCGTCGCCCAGAGAAAGCGGACGCACCTACCGTTCTTTCCGTTGACGGTCGAGTACCGTGCGAAGAGCTACGCAGCCGGGAAGTTCCCCGGTGGATTCATTAAGCGGGAGGGTCGGCCGTCGGACAAGGAAACGGTCTCCGCCCGCCAGATCGACCGCCCGCTGCGGCCGCTGTTTCCGAGCGGGTACCGCAACGAGACGCAGGTCGCGTGCTTCATCGTGTCGGCGGACCAGGAGAACGATGCCGACGTGCTGGGAATGCTCGGTGCCTCGACGGCTCTGATGCTGTCACCGATCCCATGGGACGGTCCCGTGGCCGGAGTTCGGGTTGGGCGGGTGGACGGTGAGTGGGTGATCAACCCCACCTTCCAGCAGCTCGATTACTCGGACATCGACATGGTTGTAGCCGGGACGCAGGAATCGATCATGATGGTCGAGGGCGCCTCAGTGGAAGTGTCCGAAGCGGACATGCTGGAAGCTCTCGAGGTCGGTCACACGGCGATTCGCGAGTTGATCGACATCCAGATGGAACTCGTATCCATGGCCGGCGGCAAGCCGGACGTGTTCGAGTACGAGACTCTCGAGGTCGACGAGGCGTTCGTTTCGGCGGTTGAGACGGCGGCGACGGCTCGGATCGCTGACGCGTACAAGATCGGTGACAAGGCCGAGCGTGAGGTAGTGTTGGCCGAGATCAAGTCCGACCTGGAGACCTCTCTCGCGGAGGAATATCCGGACGCCATCGGCGACCTCTCCGGTGTGTTCAAGGACATCGAGAAGGCAACGATGCGGCGCCGGGTCCTGAAGGACGGCGTTCGTGCCGACGGACGAGGTGTAGAGGACATTAGGGACATCACGTGCGACATTGGGTTGCTGCCTCGCGCTCACGGATCTGCGCTGTTCACCCGGGGACAAACGCAGGCGCTTGCCGCGGTCACCCTTGGCAGCGTCCGCGACGAGCAGCGGATCGATTCGATCGATACGGTCGAGGAAACCTCGAAGTCGTTCATGCTGCACTACAACTTCCCGCCGTTTTCGGTCGGTGAGGCACGCCCGTTCCGTGGAGCGGGACGACGTGAGATCGGGCACGGCATGCTGGCCGAGCGAGCGTTGCAGCCGCTTCTGCCCGCCTACGACGACTTTCCGTACACGATTCGAATCGTGTCCGATATCCTTGAATCGAACGGCTCGAGTTCCATGGCGTCGGTCTGTGGTGGGTCGCTCGCGATGATGGCGGCGGGCGTGCCGATGCAGGCGGCCTGCGCGGGCGTTGCCATGGGGTTGATCAAGGAGGGCGACGATGTCGCGATCCTCACCGACATCCTCGGTGTCGAAGACTTTCTCGGCGACATGGACTTCAAGGTCGCGGGGACGAAGGACGGAATCACGGCGATCCAGATGGATATCAAGATCGGCGGACTCCAGATTTCGACGATGCGGGAAGCCCTCGAACGGGCCCGTAAGGGTCGGCTTCACATCCTGGATGTGATGTCGCAGACGCTTTCGGAACCTGCGACGGAAATGTCTCAGTATGCGCCCCAGATCGTCTCGATTCAGATCAACACCGAGAAGATCGGTGATCTGATCGGCCCGAAGGGGAAGACGATTCGCGCGATTCAGGAAGAGACTGGTGCCAGCCTCAACGTAGAGGACGATGGCACGGTCACGATTTCGGCGGTATCCGGCGAAGGTGGCCGCCGTGCGCGGGAAATGGTCGAAGCCATCACCGCGGAACCGGAGATCGGACGGATCTACGAAGGTGTGATCAAGAACACCACGACCTTCGGTGCTTTCGTCGAGATCCTGCCCGGTGTCGAGGGCCTGTGTCATATTTCAGAGCTGGAGGATGGCAGGACCGAGAAGACCGAGGACGTCGTGAATACCGGCGACGTCGTGCAGGTCAAGCTCCTGGCCGTGGACGAGCGTGGACGTATGAAGCTCTCCCGACGGGCCGCGATGGAGGAGCAGGGGGCCCTTGCCGAGAACTAAGGGCTCTCCACAACAGCAGGTGAACCAGCGGGCGGGGGCGGAAACGCCGCCGCCCGTCTGCGTTGAGCGGTGCACGGATCAGCTGGATGAGGCGGTCTTTCGGACACGGCTGCCGTGTGGAACGGAGATTTGGACCGAGCGGATGGACACCATGCGCTCCGCGGCCGTCGGCCTGTGGTTCCGGTCGGGTGCGGCCCACGAACCGGCGTCGTTGTCAGGGTCGGCGCACCTCCTCGAGCACATGGTGTTCAAGGGGACGGAGCGCAGGTCGGCCCGGCAGATTGCGTCGGAAATCGAGGAGCTGGGCGGTAGCCTCGACGCCTACACAGCCCACGAGCACACGGCCTTCCTCGCCCGCGTTCCCGACTCGAGTACAGAGGCTGCCGTGGATGTTCTTTCGGATCTGGCCTTCGAGCCTCTCCTACTTGCCGCTGACCTGGAGCTGGAACGCGAGGTGGTGCTCGAAGAAATCGCGCGGTGTGAGGATACGCCTGACGACCTGGTGTTCGATCTGCACGCAGAGTTTTTCTACGGGGGACATCCCTACGGCCGTCCGATCCTCGGCACGCTGGAATCTGTCGGCAGGGTCGAGGCCGGCGACCTGAGAAAACTGCACGCCGCGACTTATCGTCCATCCAACCTGGTGGTAGCAGCTGCGGGCCGCGTAGACCACGGCGCCTTCGTCGACATGGTGACCGCTCGCATGCAGGCCGACGGCAGTTCGTCCCCGCAACAGATGGACGTCCCGGGCCAACTCGGCGTCGGTCGGCGACGCGTGGAACGTCCCTCGGGTCGCCAGGTCCACATCGTGGCGGGAGCGTCCGGAGTCGCCGTCAACGATCCGTTGCGAAACGC
>JARFPW010000145.1 GCA_029288095.1 Gemmatimonadota bacterium | reverse complement strand
ATGTGTATAAGAGACAGGGGCGGTTCTGCTGCTGATCTCATTCTATTTCGAGGAGAAAGACGGTGACAAACCGGAGCCGGCAGCCGGCTGAAGTTCACCTCTTTCGTGTCGACGAGGATCCGGACGATCGGCTGGATGCATATCTGGCCGATCGTTTGCGTCTGAGTCGAAGCCGCGTCGCGGAGTTGGTCGGCTCCGGTCTCGTACAACTGAACGGATCTCCCACTCGGAAGAGTCAGCGTCTGCGCGCGGGCGACCAGGTCGAGGTGACGGTGCCGGCGCCCCCTCCCACCGCAGTAATCCCCGAGGCGATTCCAATCGAAGTCGTGTACGAGGACGAGCACCTGGCCGTGGTGGACAAGGCGGCCGGGCTGGTCGTCCACCCGGCCGTCGGACATCGCAGCGGTACCCTCGTGAACGCCCTGCTGCACCGCCTGGGGGGGCTGTCGTCCGTCGGCGAGCCGGATCGACCGGGCATCGTGCATCGGCTGGACAAAGACACCAGCGGCCTCATGGTGGTCGCCCGTACGGACGAAACTCACCGGGAGTTGACGCGAGCAATCGGGCGGCGTGAGATCCGGCGTGTCTACCTGGCCGCCGCATGGGGGCACGTTCAGGAAGACGAGTTCGACGTCGACCAGCCGATCGCGCGGGATCCAAAGCAACGGCAACGAATGGCGGTGGTCTCGACCGGCCGGCCCTCATTGACCCATTTCAGGCGTCTCGAGCGCTGGCGGGCTGCCGACCTCCTCGCGGTCAGGCTCCACACCGGGCGCACCCACCAGATCCGGGTTCACCTTCGATCTCTGGGGCATCCCGTCGTGGGCGACCCGATCTACGCACCTCGGTGGCAGAAGGGGTTGCTGGGGGCCGGCGGGCGATGGGCCGACGAGTTCGATCGGCGGGCAGGGCGACTGTTCCTCCACGCCGCGAGGTTAGCGTTCCTCCATCCCGCTACGGGCGAGGAAATGAGTTTCACCTCGCCCCTGCCCGAGCCACTCCAGGGTGCCGTCGAGTGGGCACGGGGCACGGGAGCCGATTCGGGGGGGGCGGTGTGAGGCGCCTTTCGCCCTGGATCCCCGCAATCCTCGCGCTCGTCACCGCCGCCACGGCGGCGGTGCGCTCCCCGATCGTCACCCAGGCCGTCCCCGGGGCACCGGCAGTCGTTGAGGTGCTCGGCGATCCGGAACTCGCAGACCTCGGGTCCCGCCTCGTCTCCGACCCGGCGGTATGGAAACCCCTGCCGGGAATCGGCACGCTACCCGACGTCGGGGTCGACTCGCTGCAAATATGGCTCACCTCTGACCTGAGCGTCGGCGTGCCCCAGGGCCTGATGCACCCGGAGCCGTGGGTCGCGGGGACCGCAAACCCCGCAGAGGCCAGGATCGCCCTCAAGACAGGGCCCGGACTCAACGGCCCCCGGGGACTCAGGTCCGTCCTGCGCCACGAGATCGCGCATATCGCTCTCGGGGCAGCGACCGGCGGCAACTACCCTCGCTGGCTGACGGAAGGTTACGCCCAGTACGCCTCCGGAGAGTGGAGCTGGGAAGACGCGTGGCATCTGCAGTCGGCCTTTCTGCGCCGCGGGGCGACGACTCTGGGAGAGATCGACCTGCGGTTCCGCCGGCACTCGACCGAGGCGCGGATGGGATACCTGCTGTCCTACACCGCGGTTCACGAGCTCGCGGCCCTGGGCGGTGAGGCGGGTCTGGCGGCCGTATTTCGGCGATTGCGTGAAGGCGCCTCCTTCGAGGAGGCTCTCCGTCGCACCTACGGGATCACCGACCGGGACTTCGAGCTGCGGTGGAAGAGATCGCTGGTGGATCGATACGGGTGGCTGTACCTGCTGTCGCGTGCCGGAGTCTTCTGGATCGCCGTATCCGGACTCGTGCTCTTCGTAGCGCTTCGCAGAGCGCGAACGGATCGGACGCGGCTCGAGGAGCTGCGTGCGGAGGACCTTCGGGTTCTGGAGGTGCCGCAGGGCGGGGAAGCAGGTGGACCACCGCCGGCCTTTCGGGGGCCGGAAGACGGGCCTGCGAGCCCCGAATCTGGCCGTGGCGCCAGATTGACTTGAATTCGGTTTGGGGGTATCCTTCGCGATGAATGGGAACCGCGGAGGCGAAGCCGGCGACGGCGCTCACCGTCCACGGCTGTTCGGCCTGCTGGGGAGAAGAAACGCGGCGCTCCTCGCGGTCGGAGCCGTGGTCATTTTGTTTGGCTACGTCCTTTTGGATCGAGGCTCGGTCGTGCTGGCGCCGCTTCTTCTATTCGCGGGATACGTGGTGCTGGTCCCCGCGGGGCTGCTTCTCGGATTCCGCGCCGATCGAGGCGACCGGGCCGGCGAGGGCGAATAGCTCAGTTGGTCCAGAGCGCCTGCCTTACAAGCAGGAGGTCGCTGGTTCGAATCCAGCTTCGCCCATGCGTGACGGGCGGCGAAACCAGGAACAATTCGCCGCAATCGAGTGTCGTAATGAGTGCGCGGGGGAAAATGCGCCCCGTTTTCGAAGTGGAACAGCTGAGGACCGAAATATGAAGCGTGCGATTCGTTACTGGGGCGGGCACGGCCTGGCCGTTGCGGCTGCCTCACTCGTGTTTGCCGGTGGCACCGCCGTGGCACAGGACGGCGGCGCTGGCGGTCGGGCCCGGGTGCTCGTGGCTCCCCTGCAGGTCGACGGTGCCGTCAAGAAGGACTTCGGCAAGAAGATCGCCGAAGAGGTACGGGACGGCCTGGAGGAGATCCCGACGCTCATCGCCATCGATTGGAATGAAGTCAAGGATGAGCTGCGCCGGCTGAAGCTGAAGGAGGAGGATCTAGGCCTCATCCAGTGGAGACAGCTCGCCGGACGTCTCAATGCGGATGTCGTGATGACGGGAACCGTCGGCTCAGCCGCGGGCGGGAACCAGGTCGGCGTCAGCTTCGTCGATTCCAAGAGCGGTGACGAGGTCGACGTGCCGGACTTCATCGTTCCCGGCGACGGGAAGGATGAGGTGAGGCAGGCAGCCGGCGTGATCGTGACTGCGTTCGGTGATCAGGTGGACTATCGGCGTGCTCTGCTGTTCTGCCAGGACTACCTCGCGGCCGAGCAGTATGACGACGCTCTTCGCAACTGCGACGAAGCGTTGGGCACGAATGCCGCGAGCACGACCGGGCATTACCTGCGCGGACGAGTGTACATGGGGCTCGAGCGTTGGACGGAGGCTGCGGATGATCTCGCGATCGTGATCGAGAACAACCCGGCCGAGGTGGATGCCCTGAACGCCCTGGCGTACGTCTACGCCCAGATGGGCGACATGGATCGCGCCGTCGAGCTCTACCGGGAGTACCTGAACTTCAATCCCGGGGATGCGAGCGTACGCATGACGGTCGCCTTCGAGCTCGCTCAGGCCGGCGGCGAGGACGAGGCTATTGCTCTCCTTCAGGAAGGCATCGCGATCGATTCGACCAACGCGGAGCTGTGGGAGTTCCTCGGCAACGTTGCGCTCAAGAAGGGCACGACGGCGGCGGAGGATGCGTTGGAGGACACGGGTGCCATCGCGGACGAAGAGGCCGTTCGGCTCGCGGTCGAAGCCTACGACCACGTTCTGGAGCTCAAGGGAGAAGACATGAATCCCGAGATTCTCCGCAACGTGATCGCCGCGAACTTGGAGCTCGGTGACTTCGATGCCGCGCTCACGTTCGCGGACCGAGCGCAGGCCCTGATGCCGGAGGACGCCGGTCTGTGGTCGATACGGAGCGACATCTATGGGCGCATGGAGAGGT
>JARFPW010000054.1 GCA_029288095.1 Gemmatimonadota bacterium | reverse complement strand
ATGTGTATAAGAGACAGGGATCGACTTCAACACCCGGTAGGGCCTCCTAGAGTCGTGGGAATGCGACCAGAACGGGGCCGCCGGCGATTCGCTGGCGGCCCCGTTTGCGTTGCCGCTACGGGTAGCGACAGGTAGACTCCCGCCCGTGGATGAGACAGAGCTTTCGACACGTATCTCGCGGGCGCGGGAACGAGTGGCCGAGGCGGCGATCGCGGCCGGCCGGCCGCCGGAATCGGTGTCTATCCTGCCTGTTACGAAGGGGTTTCCTTCGGAGAAGCTGAGAGACATCGTCGATGCCGGTTTCCAGGCAGTGGGGGAGAATCGAGTGGGCGAGGCCGAGGCGAAGCGTGATCTGATTCCCGATCTCGACGTGTCGTACCATATGATCGGGCACTTGCAGCGCAACAAAGCCGCGACCGCGATTCGAGTGTTTGACCGCATCGATTCGGTAGATTCAGTTCGCCTGGCACGGCGCTTGGATACCGTAGGAGCATCTTCGGAGCGGCCGGCTATTCCGGTGCTCGTGCAGGTCAATGCGTCGGGTGAGACCTCCAAAGGAGGGCTACCGATCGATGACGCGGTTGGCACCATCAGAAGTATCTGTGAACTGGATGGCTTACGGGTTCAGGGCTTGATGACAATGGCTCCGATCGACGCCGACGATCGGAGGCTCCACGAGATATTCGGTAGCGTGCGAACGTGCCTCGAATTATGTCGAGAGCATATTGCAGGCTTCGAGGGATCGGAACTGTCGATGGGAATGAGCGGTGACTTCGAGATTGCCATAGCTGAGGGTGCCACGCAGGTGCGACTCGGCACCGTGTTGCTGGGAGAGAGAAGATAATGGATCTGACGCCACTGGACGTACGCAAGAAGAAGGACGACTTCCGGCGTACCGTCCGCGGGTACGACCCTGCTCAGGTAGACGCATTTCTGGAGCTCTGCGCGGACTACCTGGACGGGTTGATCCGCCGTGACTCGAAACAACAGGAATCCCTGGAAGCGCAGAACAAGCGCCTGGGATCGTACGAAGAGAGAGAGCGGGCGCTGAACGACGCGCTGGTTACGGCGCAGGAACTCAGGGAGGAAGCGCGCGCCCAGGCAGACAAGAGTGCTGCCCTGAAGCTGCAGCAAGCCGAGCAGGAGGCTACCGTAATCGTCCAGCAGGCGGAGGCGGCCACCCTGGTGTCGCGCCGATCGCTCGATGAGCTACGGGTCCGGCGGGCCGGCTTTCTGCGATCGATGCGCTGGTCGCTGGAGCGTTTTCTGGGCGAGATTGAAGAGGAAGAACGCCGTCTGGCGACCGAGGAACCGGGAACCGCCGTGGAATCGGGAGCATCGGAAGGGTGAACGTCGCCCCGACGGTCGGGCTGTTGCTCGGGCCGAGGTTTGCGGAGGCTGTCGAGTGCCCTGCCGGAGAAACGGCGACCGCGTCGATCGGCGGGCGGACAATACCCTGTTCCGTGCGGAGTCCTGGCGAGAGCGCCGCGGCCACCGCTTCCCGGGTCCGCGCCGTTTGCACACTCGGTCCGAGCATCCTGCTGGTCGTGGATGACGCGCTACCGGTTCGTCCCGACTGGTCCGCGCACGGTGGGCGGTTCGCGCTGGTCGCCGATCACTTGAATCTCACCGGTGACAACCCGCTCGTCGGACAGAATGATCCGGAGTGGGGCCCACGCTTTCAGGACCTGACGGACGCATGGGATCCCACCCTGCGCGCGGTCCTGCGTCGGGCCGCGCTCGAATCTGGAATCGAGCTTCGGGAGGGCATCGTCGCGGGTGTTCCGGTCTCGTCCCGCACTACGGCCGAACGCGGGATGCTGCGGGTTCTCGGCGCCGACATGGCAAGTACCGGCTTTGTCGCCGAAGCGATCACGGGCCGACACGCCGGACGTCGGATGGCCGGACTGGCAGTGACCTCGGACCAGGGTGCGGAGTCCCTGGAGACCGTGCTCGGTCCGTTTGTCGCTGCGCTCGAAGGGGCGGACATTTCGGAATGAGCTATCGGAATCTGCCCGATTCTATCGCCGCTCTCGAGGATGAGATTCTCCGGCTGTGGGCTGAGGAGGACACGTTCCACCGCAGCCTCGAAGCCGTGAAGGGCGAGCCGGAGTTCGTGTTCTACGAGGGTCCCCCCACCGCGAACGGCCGCCCCGGAGTCCACCACGTGATGGCCCGGACTATCAAGGACACGATCGTCCGATATCGGGCGATGACGGGACGCCACGTGACACGGATCGCAGGATGGGATACTCACGGTCTGCCCGTCGAGATCGAAGCGGAAAGGATGCTCGGTATCTCGGGAAGGCCGGATATCGAGCGTCTGGGCGTCGCCAAATTCAACGCCGTGTGTCGCGAGAACCTGTTTACGTACAAGGAGGACTGGGAGCAGCTGTCGCAGCGCATCGGCTACTGGCTCGACTATGACCGTCCGTACATCACCTGCTCACCCGAGTACATCGAGTCGGTGTGGTGGGCGATCGGTGAAATCGAGAAGAAGGGTCTCCTGTACCTCGGCTACAAGGTCCTGCCCTATTGCCCACGCTGTGGAACGGGTCTGTCCAGCCATGAAGTAGCCCAAGGGTATGCCGACCGGACGGATCCTTCCATCACGGTTCGCTTTCCGCTCACAGGCGACCCGGACCGATTCCTGCTCGTCTGGACGACGACTCCGTGGACGCTGGTCTCGAACACCGCCGTCGCCTTCGGTCCTGACGTCGCCTACGTCGAAGTGGCGCATGAAGGAGCACTCTACATCCTGGCGAACTCGCGAGTCGCCTCGTTGTTCGGTGATGGAGCCGACGTGCGGAGGGAGATCCCGGCTTCAGAACTGGAGGGTCTGGAGTACGATCGGCCGCTGCACCTGGCGCCGTCGCACCCGGCCACGACCGGTCAGCTGTTGGCGGCTCCTTTCGTGAGTGACGCGGACGGTACCGGGTTGGTCCACATCGCCCCCGCTTTCGGTGCTGACGACTTCGATTTGGGACAGCGGGCAGGCCTTCCGGTATTCCGTCCCGTGGACGACGCCGGTCGATTCCTGCCGGACACGGACCAAGTCGGCGGAATGCTTGTCAAGGACGCGGATCCGTTGCTCGTGGCGTTGCTCGACAAACGCGGCCTGCTGTTCCGGGAGGACCGGGTTGACCACAGCTACCCGCATTGCTGGCGTTGTGACACGCCCCTGATCTACATGGCAAGGGACTCGTGGTACGTGCGCACGACGGATGTGCGGGAGCGGATGCTGGCCGAGAATGCAGCAATCGCCTGGCATCCTCCCGAAATCGGCGTGGGGAGAATGGGGGAGTGGCTCGAAAACAACATCGATTGGGCGATCTCCCGCGAGCGCTACTGGGGAACGCCCTTGCCCATCTGGCTTTGTGACGCCTGCGACGGCAGGGAAGTGCTCGGATCGTACGACGAGCTGCGCGAGCGAGTCGGACCCCTTCCGAATGCGTTTGATCCGCATCGCCCGGAAGTAGACGATTATCAGTGGGCGTGTCGGGCGGACGGCTGCAAAGGACAGATGCGCCGAGTGCCTCAGGTCCTCGATGCATGGTTCGATTCCGGCTCGATGCCATTCGCCCAGTGGCACTATCCGTTCGAGAATCAGGAACTGTTCGACAGGCACTTCCCGGCGGACGCGATCGCAGAGGGACTGGATCAAACCCGAGGCTGGTTCTACTCGCTTCTCGCCCTCTCGACCATCCTGTTCGACGGCGCGGCCTACAGACATGTACTCGTGAACGATCTCATCCTCGATGGCTCCGGCCAGAAGATGTCGAAGTCAAAGGGCAACGTCGTGGATCCGTGGGAGACGATCGACCGGTACGGTGCGGATGTGCTGCGGTTCTACTTCCTCGTATCGAGCAATCCCTGGGTGCCGAAGAGATGGGATGCCGACGCATTGCACGAGACGAACCGCAAGCTGTTCGATACGCTGCGGAGCACATATCGGTTCTTCTCGTTGTATGCGGGTCTCGACGGGTGGAGTCACGAAGCAGGGAATGCGCGGAAGCCAGCCGAGCGGCAGCTGATCGACCGCTGGCTGCTGAGTCGGGTGGATACGGTAGCGGCCGGTGCCGCACGGGCCCTGGATGACTACGATCTTACCGGTGCGGCGCGGCGCATATCGTCTTTCGTTCAGGATGATCTGTCCAACTGGTACGTCCGAGCGACGCGAGACCGCTTCTGGGCCTCTCGCCCTGATTCGTCCGAAGTGCTCGCTACCCCCGACGCGTTCGCGACGCTGCACCATGCTCTGGTCACAACGGCCCGGATCCTCGCCCCCCTGGCGCCCTTCCTGTCAGACTGGCTTCACCGTGAACTCACCGGAGAGTCCGTGCATCTCGCGCGGTACCCCGATCGAGTCGAATCACGCGATCCGGAGCTGGAGGCGGGGATGGACGATGTCCGCCGCCTGGCGACCCTCGGCCGCGCAGCACGCGAGGAGGCAGGCATCCGCGTTCGTCAGCCGCTGCGAGAGCTTCAGGCGGTGTTGCCC
Source organism: Gemmatimonadota bacterium (assembly GCA_029288095.1). Classification (GTDB taxonomy): domain Bacteria; phylum Gemmatimonadota; class Gemmatimonadetes; order Palauibacterales; family Palauibacteraceae; genus JARFPW01. The sequence goes on along the minus strand of JARFPW010000054.1, from coordinate 1,067 downwards.
GGCGGTCGCAGCCTGGAAGAATCACTGGTCGATGTGCTGAGCGCAGAGCTGAATGTGAAAACCGTTGTATTCCCGCGCGCCGACGACGATATTGTTAGGCTGTCCGCGAAGCCGGACTACGGAGCGCTCGGCCCGCGCTTCGGGTCAAGGACGCCGGAGGTTGCAAGGGCGATCGAGAACCTGGAGACGGGGCAGGTACAAGCGCTGCGGGCGGGAGACCGGCTGGAGTTAGTGCTGGATGGCCTGGTCGCAGATATCGCCCCGACGGATGTAGCGATCCTGGAGGAGGCTTCCGGGGATCTGGTCGTTCAGGCCGAGGATGGCTATCTGGTGGGCCTGTCGACGGCACTCGACGAGGAGTTGCTGTCCGAGGGCCGGGCGCGGGAGATCGTGAATCGCGTACAGCGACTCCGCAGGGAGTCCGAGTTCGCGGTGAGTGACCGGGTTCGCCTGGGTATTGAAGGGCCCGCCATCATAGAGCGGGCGGCTCACGAGCACGCGGCCTACATCGGGGCCGAGACTCTGGCCGTATCGATCGAGGTGGGCAAGGAGGCGCTGGCCGAATTCGTCGGGGTTCACGAAGTGGACATCGAACGAGGTACAGTCCGCATCGGACTCGCCGTCGTGCGGGACGACGCATCGGCTGGTTGAGAACGCAGGCAACGGAATCGACATGAAGGATAGAGTATGAAGAAGAAGGACCTGAAGTATTTCGAAGAGCGACTGCTTACCATGCGTGCCCGGGCGCTCAAGGATCTGGGCCATTACGACGAGGCACTGAGCAAGACAGAGCCTGGGTCGGAGGGTGAGTCATCGGCGTACAGCTTTCACATGGCTGATCAGGGCACCGACGCGATGGAGCGCGAGAAGGCCTTCCTGTTTGCGAGTAAGGAAGGTCGATACCTCTACCACCTGGATGAGGCTCTTCGACGCATGTACAAAACCCCCAAGAAATTCGGCGTTTGCGAGGAGTGCGGCGAGAAGATTGCGTTCGAGCGGCTCGATGCCCTGCCTCACACGAGGCTCTGCATCAAGTGCAAGGAACGCGAGGAGACGGGTGGAGCCCG
>JARFPW010000017.1 GCA_029288095.1 Gemmatimonadota bacterium | reverse complement strand
GGTGACCCTGGATCTGTGCGCCGAGGCGGCGATCCTGGGTGGGGTCGCCTCCGACGCGAACGCCGTGCGCTCCGACCTCGGCGTCTTGCTCGACAGCGGGTCGGCTCTTGCCCGATTTGCCCGACTCATCGAGCGGCAGGGGGGCGATCCAAGGGTTACGGACGATCCTGATCTCCTCCCGTCGGCCCCGGTCGTCCGAGACTTCGTAGCCCCGGACGACGGCTTCATCACATCGCTCGACGCGAGGCGGATCGGAATGGCTTCCGTGCAACTCGGGGCCGGCAGAAGGACGGTAAACGACGGGATAGATCCAGCGGTCGGCTTCGACGTCCGTTGCAGGGTCGGTGAGTCTGTCGAGAGAGGCCAATCCCTGGTAGGTGTTCATGCGGCGACCGACTCGTCGGCGGATCAGGCCCTGGAGAGCCTCGCGACGGCGATCGAGATCGGGGAGTCAGCCGCGGAGCCGATGCCCCTGATTCTGGACCGGGTCAGAACTCGAAGTCGTCGGTAATCGGCGCGGCGGCGGAATCCGCCTCCTGTCGACCCGGGCGGACGAGAGTGCCCCAGGGCCCGTGAATGTCGCAGGACTCCCTCGGTTCCGTTCCGGGTCGATATGACTCTGTATATATGAGGTCGACCGGGCACCACGCGTTGGCCAGCAGACCGGTGGTCCGATCGACTTCACGCTGGAGTAGCGCATTCGGCCTCGCCCACGGCCCGGGTGCCGGGTGATTCTCGTAGAACCACTTCAGGACCATGGCGGCGATAGGTGCGGCATCCTGTCCGCCCTGAGCATTCAGTCGAATCCGGCTCGGCCGATCGAACCCCACCCAGGTCGTCGTTACCAGGTCGGGTGTGAACCCGTGGAACCAGGCGTCATACAGGTCATTCGTCGTGCCCGTCTTTCCGGCTACCGGAATCTCCCGCGGAACGCCCAGAGCGCGGACCCGCTGGCCCGAACCGCGGCCGCGGTCCACCGCGTCACGCATCATCGAGACCATGATCCACGCGGTCTCCTCGTCGAGCACTTCCTCGCGCTCGACCGGCACGCTCCACAATACCTCTCCCCGCACGTTCTCCACCCGCAGGATGGGCCGTGGCTCGACCCTTACGCCGAGGTTGGCGAACACCGTGTACGCCTCCGCCATCTCGATCGGTTTGACCGAAGGGGAGCCGATCGCCGTCGAAGGGAAGCGCGGGACTTCGGTTTCGATGCCCATCCTGTGCGCGTACTGCGCGACGCTTTCGATGCCGACCCGAACACCGAGCTTCACGGCGACGATGTTGATCGATTCGATCAGCGCCTGGCGCATCGTGATCGGGCCCAGAAACCGACCGGTGAAGTTGCGCGGTGACCAGATCGATCCGTCGGGCTGGTCGAACTCGATGGGCGTATCGAAGACGATCTCCGATGCGGGGACGCCTGCCGCGATGGCCGCGGTATATACGAACGGCTTGAACCCCGAGCCCGCCTGCCGCACAGCCTGGACGGCGCGGTTGTACTCGGAGTCCTCGAAGTCCCTCCCCCCGACCAATGCCCGCACATCCCCCGTGGCGGGGTCGAGCGCGATGAACATGCCCTGGAGATACGGCATTTCGGTGACTGCGAGGTCCTCGGCGGCCCACTCCCGGGTCTCCTCGTACGTCGGCGCCCGAAAACCGGGCTGCGCCTCGACCCACTCGAGTTGCGCCTGCAGGGCGGAGTCCGCGACCTCCTGGAGTTGCGGATCGAGCGACGTATAGATCTTCAGGCCGTCCTCGTACAGTCGGTTTCCGTATCGGTCCAGCATCTTCTGCCGCACCCACTCGACGAAGTATGGAGCGGCCGGTCCCTCCCGCCTGTCTCCCTGCACGAGCAACGGAAAGGCTCGGCCGAATTCGGCTTCACGCGCACTGATCAGACCCTGCCGCTCCATCACGGTGATCACGAGGTTGCGCCTGCCGAGCGCACGGTCCGGATTTCGTAGCGGATTGTACAGGCGGGGTCTCGCAGGCATGGCAGCGAGCATCGCCGCCTCGGGCAGGTTCAGCTCAGCAACGTCCTTGCCGAAGAAATAACGGGCGGCGCTCTGGATACCGTACACGCCGTCGAAGTTGATCTGATTGAGGTAGGCTTCGAGGATCTCTTCCTTCGTAAACGCGGATTCGAGGGTCCTGGCCACCTTCATCTCCCGCAGCTTGCGGCGCACCGAAATGTCTCGTCGGTCGACTGCCGAACTGAACATGTTACCTGCGAGCTGCTGAGTGATCGTGCTCCCGCCGGCTCCGCCATATCCGCCGAACGCGAACTCGAGAAACGCCCTGATGGACCGCAGATAGTCGATCCCGTGGTGTCGCCAGAAACGCCGGTCCTCCACGGCGACGAACGTCTGGATGACGTGATCGGGGATCTCGGCATACGCGACCGCAGTGCGGCGCTCGATAGCGAACTCGTGGAGCAGGGAACCATCAGCCGCGTAGACGCTCGTCGCCTCCTTCGGTTCGAAGGCGTAGATCTGGGCGATCGACGGGCAGTCGTCGCACATATGCTGCCACGCCCCCCAGGCCAGGCCGAACCCGAGCGCGACAGCAGCCGCGAGCCCCGACCCGATCACCCAGCGAGTACGGGCCGTAGTGCGCTCGCGATACCACACAGGCAGATTCCGGACGCGCCGAAGCGCGCCTGCCGCCCACACTCGTAGTCGCTCGAACTGCTTGCTTAGGTTATGTGGCATCTCTATCCTTGCGCCTCGATCGCGGACATGTCCGGTCGCGATTTCATGACCTCAGGTACAGGGCGTGCCGGCCGAATGTTTCTTCCAGTCGACGAGCAACTCACGCAGATTCGCGCCGGGGTCGCCGAGATCATCCCCGAGCCGGAGCTGGAACGAAAGCTCGCGCGTTCCCGTGACACCGAAACTCCTCTCATCATTAAGCAGGGATTCGATCCGACGCGACCCGACCTCCATATCGGACATGCGGTATCGATCCACAAGCTGCAAACCTTCCAGCGACTCGGCCACCAGGTCGTTTTCGTGATCGGCGACTTCACCGCCCTCGTCGGCGATCCCTCGGGCCAGAGCGACACGCGGCCGATGGTCAGTCGCGACGAGATCGAGCGGAACCTGGAGACCTATGCCGAGCAGGTGTTCACGATTCTCGATCCCGAAAAGACCGAGCTGCGACGGAACAGCGAGTGGCTGGCCGAGCTCGATCTCGAGGACGTGCTGCGTCTCACGTCCCAATACACGGTAGCCCGTATGCTGGAGCGCGAGGATTTCTCGAGAAGGTATGCGGCCCAGCAACCGATCACGCTCGGGGAGTTCGTATACCCGATGATGCAGGCCTACGACTCGGTCGTGCTGCGCGCCGACGTGGAGTTGGGGGGTACGGACCAGACCTACAATCTGCTGCTGGGCCGGACGCTCCAGGAACGTCAGGGGCAGGAGCCGCAGGTCTGCCTGACGGTCCCGCTCCTCAAAGGCACGGATGGCCAGCAGAAGATGTCGAAGTCCTACGACAACTACGTCGGCCTCACCATGGATCCCGGAGAGATGTTCGGGCGAACGATGTCGATTCCCGACCTCCTGCTGCCGGAGTGGATCGAACTCGTGACGGCGGTCGACGATGCCGAACGAGCTTCGTGGATTGCACAGGCGCAATCGGATCCGCTGACCGCCAAACGTCGTTTGGCCGAGCATGTCGTAGAGCGGTACCAGGGCGCCGAAGCGGCGACGCAGGCTCGCGAGAGGTTCGATCGCGTGCACCGCGAGGGTGATGTGCCCGAGGACATGCCCACGGTGCGGTTGACGGGCGAGCAGGGCGAATCGCTGTGGATCGCTCGAGTTCTCAAGAGTGCGGGGCTGGCCAGCTCGACTTCTGAAGCGCGCCGCATCCTCGGGCAGGGCGGAGTACGGGTCGACGGGCGTACGATCGACGATCCGGACTGTCATCTTTCGCCCGGAACGTACGTTCTACAAAGAGGAAGGCGGAAATTCGTCCGCCTGGAGATAGACGGTGCTGAAGTCGGGGACGATGACGGCTCGTGCCCGGAGGGATAGGTCGCCCGGATTGGTTATCAAAGCCGATCCAGGCGGCCACCTTGTTCCGGGATTTTGGGAGGCCGGCGAGCCCTGCATCCGATGGCGTATTTCCGCAGACCACGGCGACTTCCGAATAGTTGACATGCGGGGGGGCGTCGTCTAACCTGTGGGAACGTTGAAGCCCGTTGACTGCCGGGTAGAACGTCTGGTTCCTCAAGAGGAACCCACTTGCCGATGAGCCTGGGCGCGTTGTAAACGCGCATTATATATAGGGATAGAATCACCTTTAAGGTTTGGGTGAGAACGACGGAGGCTGCTTCGCGGCGGGGGCTGCGGGTGTGTCTTCGTTCGTTAGCACTACCGGGTTTTATTGCGAAGCGCCGGTCTTGAACGTGTTTGAAACCGGCAAGCGAGTTTCCTCAGACAGACGGGGAGGGCACTATCGGCTCTACGTTTGTTCGCATCTCCGGAAGTCGGCCGTCGACTTCCAGCACAGTCGTCTCCAATTCTTTTGTTGACCGGAACGGTCGACAATTCTCCTTACTGCCCGAGGAGGGTGGATCAATGCTGCGTAATTGGTTCAGAGGGGCTTTCCGTACGAGTCTGGCTACGGCCGGGTTGGCGCTGTTTATCGCCGGCCCGCTGTTTGGACAGGCAAGCACGGGAAAGATCCAGGGCCGAGTCACCGATGAAGCGTCCGGTGCTCCCATCGCGGGAGCGCAGGTCATAGTAGTCGGTACGACCTTCGGCAATCTTACGAATGACCAGGGTTTCTACTTCATCAACGAAGTGCCCGCGGGTCTCCAGACAGTTCGTGCCGAGTTCATCGGCTACCGTTCGGTCGAGATCTCGGACGAGCGAATCCTGGCCGGTCAAACCACGACGCTCAACTTCCAGCTCGGGGCCTCGGCCGTGGTGCTGGAGGCGATCACCGTTGAAGGTGAGCGCAACCCGCTGGTCCCTCGAGACCAGACGTCGACCAAGTCGATCGTCCAGGGTGAGACCATCGATCAGCTGCCGCTCGATAATGCGTCGAGCATCGTCGTGCTTCAGCCCGGTGTGGTTCAGACCAACCGTGGTCGCACGATCCGCGGTGGCCGTCCGAACGAGGAAGCCGTCGTTATTAATGGCGTGCTGACGCGTGGTTTCGGCACCGGGACATCCGACAACATCGCGCTCCCGACGAATGCGCTTGAGCAGGTCGACGTCAACGTCGGCGCCTTCTCGGCCGAATTCGGCGACGCGCAGTCGGGTATCGTCAGCTTCGTTACGCGTTCCGGTGGTCCGGCTTTCACCGGGTCGCTGGAAGTGATGAGCGACCAGTTGGGTCCGGATGCGTGGCGCACGAACTTCAATCGTGCTGAGCTCACGCTGGGCGGACCGATCTCTGGTCCCTTGACGTTCTTCTTCGCCGGTACGGCGTCGGGTCAAGACGCCTCCGGTACGGAGCTCGCTCCCAACCGCTACGTGATAAACGGGTTCGACACTTGTGACATCGAGAGCTTCTGCGACGGAGCAGGTGGTCGTCCGGGTCTGGGCGATGCGGCGGTGTTCAGCCTGCCCCGCTCGTCGAGCGCGCCTGGTGTTTCGGACTTCGTGGACGTCACTGCACCGACGTTCATCGAATTCGATAACGGCCGCACAAATCCGTTCGGCTGGAGCCAGAGCGATCTGTTCCATGCCAACTTGAATTATCAGCTGCCTCGCGGTTCGCGGATCAACTTCTCGTTCAACCGCAACCGCAATCAGAACCTGGGGCACTCGGGCTTCCAGTCGAACTTCCGGTTCGACGGTGTCGACGGTGGCCTGACCACGCGCAACTCGTATGCGCTGTCCTGGTTCCAGACGATCTCGCAGTCGGCCAACCAGCAGTTGGCGTTCGACTTCCTGGCGGCGTTCTCGCAGGATCGCTCTACGACCGGGATGCTCGATCAGGAGTGGTGGCTGGACAACATGGATCCGACGTTCGGCTTCCTGACCAGCAACGTCGACTTTGCGTTTGACGACGGTATCTCCACAGTGACCGGATTCGATGCGTTCGATCCGTCCGAGGAGTTCATCAACGCGTACCGGAGCAATGCGGTACCGCGGGACAGCATGCTGCTGTTCCCGAATCGTCAGGACCTGTCGACCGCGACCCAGTCCCTGACCGGGCTGACGAGGAACCTCCGTTCCAACCCCTACGGCATGTCGACGAGCTTTACGCTCTTTGGCGCCGGCGGTGGCGGGCTCTTCAAGAGCTCGGAGGATCGTCTCCAGTTGCGCGGCTCGCTCGACTGGCAGCTTGGCCGGTTCAATCGAATCAAGGCGGGCGCGGAGTACTTCGCGGTCGAGCTTGATGCCTTCAACCTGCCGTTGTTCTCGAACGGTGTTCCGCTTCCGGAATCAGCCGATCCGCGTAAGATCGGTGCCTTCCTGCAGGACCGCCTCGACATTGGCGACCTCGTCCTGGAAGCTGGCATTCGATACGACTACCTCGACACGGACGCCGAGTATCCGATCGTGCAGGGGTTCGTATTCAATGTTCCGGACAGCCTGAAGGCCGGCTTCGTGCGGTTTGATGGGAACACGGGCACATACGTGCCGGCGTTCGATACACCGTGCAACGCGGGTACGCCGTCGAACCCGTCGGGTGTCTGCAAGAGCAACTTCATCGAGGCGCAGACCAAGTCCGAGTTCAGCCCGCGTATCGGGGCGAGCTTCCCGGTCACGCCGACCTCGACGTTCCGGCTCAGCTACGGACGCTTCGTCCAGACGCCGGCCTTCTTCACGACGGGTTCGTTCGCCGTCGGTGAGACGGGCGTCGCGCAGGGCAACCTGGGCGTGCTGCAGGACACGAACTTCGACCTGCAGAACGGCAACACGAACTCGACGTTTGGTCGGGACGTTGATCTGCCGTCGACTCGGACGTTTGAGTTCGGCTATCGACAGCTGATCGGCGACGACCTCGTGGTCGATATCTCCGCGTTCAACAAGAAGCAGCGCGACGCGCTGGCTTCTCGTTCCCAGCAGGTCGAGGATCCGAACCGCCCAGGCGCGTTCATCTTCCTCAACTCGCTGACCAATGCGGACTTCACGGAGTCCAATGGGTTCGAGGTTAAGATCGACAAGTCGGTCGGCAACCTCGTCAACAGCAACCTGTCGTACACTTTCCTCGAGGCGCGCGGGACCGGATCTGATCCGTTCTTCTTCGAGAACTTCATTCTCCGCGCAACATCGAACCTGTCGCTCCTGACGGGACAGCCGACGCTGCCGCCAGAGGTGCTGCTCACACTCGAGCAGAGCCGAAAGCACAGCATCAGCTGGACGGGAAGCCTGTCGTTCCCGTCTGACTTCCAGGAAGGCAGCGTGGCGGGATCGATTCTCAAGGATCTCAGCGTGTTCACGATCCTGCGCGTGCGCAGTGGTCTGCCGTACACCAAGCTGGAGAATCAGGGCAACGGTCCAGTCGGACCGCCAAGTGCGGGTGGCCTGCCGGAGAGCACGATCAGCGGCGCGACGACGCCGTGGACGATCGGGTTCGACATGCGGCTCACGAAGGGCTTCCAGATCGGCGGAGTGAGCGCTCAGGCGTTCGTCGACTGGCGCAACCCGTTCGATATCGAGAACAACTCGACGGTGTTCCTGGAGACGGGTAACCAGGTCAATGCCGAGCACCGCGACCGGTCGCTGTCGACAACGCTGCGTGACTCGCAGCTGGATGGCGACAACAACATCGATGACTTCGACATCGTCAACGAGTCGACCGACAACGCGTTCAACGTGTTCATGCTTCTCCGTGCCGAGCAGCGCTTCGGTAACGGCGACGGGATCTTCACCGTCGAGGAGCAGGAGACTGCTTTCGGGCAGATCTACGAGAACAACTTTGGCGTGCAGTCGCGCTTCGATCGGTCGGATCAGCTCATGAGAATCGGTCTCCGGATCGCGTTCTAAGGAAGAGTTACGGAAGAGGGGGGGTGGCTCCGGTCACCCCCCGTCACCCGAAGACCAGGAGTGGCAATGAATCTCACGACGTTTGCACAGCTCGGTCGCAGGAGCCGGCGGCTGGTTTGGGGCGGTGCGCTGACGGTGTTGTTGCTGGCTGCGGGAACTACCGCAATCGGCGACGTGCACCCGGATGCGAAGCGCCTGGCAGACCAGCGCCGCGAGTCGTTCTCCCTGTTTGCCGGCCCGACGGCCGTTCTCCAGGGAAATCAGCTCCAGTGCGGCCTGACCAACGACGGTAACGGTACCTGCACGGACGTGTTCAACAGTCCGACGGGCGGCGGCGGCTTCTGGCCGACGGGCTCGCCCAACCAGTACATCTTCAACACGGGCATTCAGTTCGCCGCCATCATCGGCGCGGACGGAGGCCCCTGGGCGAACGACACGGTCGGAGCTTTCTTCTTCGACGCCTCCGGTAGAAACCCCTCCGGAACGGCCGTAACCAACATCTTCGATTCACTGAATCCGGACGACGTCGAGAATTGGCCGGCGGAAGCTTTCGTCAGCGATCCCGACATCTTCCAGGACGTGCTGGTCGGCAGAAAGACGGCCTCCCAGCAGGACTCGTGGATGCAATAC
>JARFPW010000006.1 GCA_029288095.1 Gemmatimonadota bacterium | reverse complement strand
CCATCACCTGGAGCGGGGCCGCCCCGGGCGGCGAGGCCGCGACCGGCAACTAGGAACCCGGCCCGTCCGAGGCCAGCACGAACGCCTCCCACGCCTCCACTACCTCGCGGGCAAGGACCCGGCTCTCTTCGAAGAGCTCGGCCTCGATCTCGCGCCCTCTCTCCTGCACGCTGACCCGCACCATCTGCTGAAACGCTCCCCCCACGTCGCGGAGTTGGCCGAGCCCCAGCTGGACTCCTACGTCATACGCCACTTCAGCCAGCTCTTCGGGGTCCCTGAAGCTCTCCCCCACCTTCAGCTCCTCGTAATTCGCTACCCAGGCGTGCGTCCAGAACATCTCCCCATCGTGCTCGACGAATCCGAGGAACCGGAACGGCTGATAGGCGATGCGGGCTCCACCCTGCAGCACCCGGAACGGGTCATCGTCATCCGCCTGGATGCATGGAATCCCCGCCAGACTGCGGACGCGTTTCAGTTCTACCACAACGGCGTCCGCCGGATCTGCGGTGCGGCCGGTCAGCCGGACCAGGTCCTTCTTGTCGAGGGCGCTGCCCACTCCCAGCTGGAGGGCGCCGATGTGAACCGGGTGGAAGAAGTCGGCCGGCAGGCCCGAGTTGGTGGCCAGCATGAGCTCCGCATAGGGCGCGAGAGATGTGACCAGGGCCTGACGTTCGGTCTCTGACAGCGGCTGCATCATGGAGTCGACCGAGGCCAGGTAGGCCAGGCTGTCGTACTCGAAGGCAGCCTGGTACCTCGCCACCACGGCCGGAACGGGTGCCGACAGCGTCGAATCGGCGATCACATCCCAGTAGCCACGGCCAAACTCAGCCACGACATCGTCCGAGCGGTTCTCCCATCCGTTCACCATAGCCGCCAGCCGCAGCGAGACGGAGAAGCGGACGCCGTCTATCCAGGCCGGGCCTTCTGAGGAATCGTCGAAATCAGTGAGGCCTCGCCCAAGGTCGGTGATGGCGTACTGCTCGACGTGAGCATCACCGTGCAGATTGAACGGGAAGCGGCTCGACCCGAGCGGACCCTCGTCGGACAGGTGCTCGAACCGATCGCACACGGCCCGGCTGAACGGGATATTGATGAAGCGAAAATACCCGTGCGGACTCTCCCGGATGCGCTCCAGAAGCTTCGGGTTGCTGGCGAAATCGAACGAGTCGGGGTGCACGAAGAGCTGAGCAGCGCCCTCACTCAACTTCGTATCACTTTCCGCCCTCTCAGCCGGACGGCAGGCCAGCAGGAGGCTGGAAAACGCGATCATTGCAACCGCCCGGCGGCTCAACCGAATCCGAAGTCCCACTCTCGTATCCTGCAGTGAAGGGTGGCTCTCCCCATGGCACGCGACCGACATGGTAGGTCGCCCTCCGCGGCCCCGCCACACCCCTTCCTGCCCCATTCGATCTCCCCCGTTGCAACTTTGTGATGCAAAGTACTTGACAACACCCACTAAAACATGTACTCTCCTCTTCATGGAGAGACGATTGCGGCTGGAAGACCCGCCGACCCCGCCGACGGCCCTGAGCGATCGGGCGATCGAGAATCTCAGCTTCATCCGCCGCACGATGGAGGCCTCAGGAACGTTCACCTCGGTCTCCGGAACGGGCGTGATGGGCATGGGCGTGCTGGCGCTTCTGGCCGCGGCCTATGCAAGCCGCTTCCCCGGCCTGGAGGCGCGGCTGCTCATATGGGCGGGGGCTGCGGTGCTTTCGGGGGCGGTCTCCGGCTACGCGATCGTCCGCAAGGCGCGCCATCGCAAGGAGTCGGCGCGGTCCGGACCGGGGCGCAAGTTCGTCCTCAACTTCATGCCGTCGATCGCCGCCGGCGGCGCCCTGACGGTCGCCCTGCTGGCCGCGGGGCTTCCCGATCTACTTCCGGGCACATGGCTCCTCCTGTATGGAACCGGGGTCGTGACCGGTGGCGCGTTCTCTGTCCGCGTCGTACCCGCCATGGGCCTCGCTTTCATGGCCCTCGGCGCCCTCGGACTAGCGGTTCCACAGTGGGGTCCGGGTCTCATGGCCGTGGGCTTCGGAGGACTGCACCTGGCATTCGGGGCGATCATCGCCAGGAGGTATGGTGGCTGACGAGCGAAGAGCCACGGCACGCAAGCTGGACCCGGACGAACCGGTGGACGGACACCGGGATGCGCCCACAGGGAAGTCCGGCTCTCGGAGGGTTCCGGCGGCGTCCGGTGCTCCCCTGGCCCTGGACGGCCTGATTCACGAGAGGGCGCGTCTCGGAATCGTGAGTGCCCTGTCCGTCAACGACAGGCTCGCGTTCACCGAGCTACGCCAGGTGCTGGACATCACGGACGGGAACCTGAGCGCCCACGCGCGCAAGCTCGAAGCGGCCGAGTTCGTCGAATGCACGAAGTCGTTTTCGGGCCGCACGCCGCGCACGACTTACCGGTTGACGTCTTCGGGCCGGGAAGCCCTCGAGCGCTATCTCTCGCACATGGAATCGCTCATCGACGCCACTCGATCGGCTCGGGAGGACGAGGCG
>JARFPW010000152.1 GCA_029288095.1 Gemmatimonadota bacterium | reverse complement strand
CGGTAGGCCGTCCACGGCTGTCCGTCCCGGTAGTTCTCGAAGGACAGCGTGTCGATGAGCACGGGACGGCCATCCAGGTACTGGATGTTGAACGCGCTGGCGTCCTTGAGCACCATGCCGTGCTCGATCGCTCGCAGCTGGATATCCAGCGTCGCCACCGCCGCATCGCGCAGCTGGCCGAAGCACCATTCGTAGGGATACGAGATGAACGGGACGAGCTGGGGTCGGATGACAGCTTCGGCGATGTCGGGCCTGGGGGGCTCGATTTCGGCGCGCTCGTGCGGGACCAGAAGCTTCTCGCTGGTGAGCGCTTCGTAGAGGCCGGAAGTGTGCAGATCTGCAAAATGCTTGGCGTATCGACGGTTCACCTGTCGATACAATACCCCGCCCCGCTCAAATACGAAGCCCGACGGATCGCGGAAAGAGGCGCCAGACACCTCCGCGGAAGGCGAAGGAAACGGGGCCGTCACGACTCCGGATCCGCCGTCCGTTTTCGGAACAATCCGGCGAACCATTCGCGCGTTCGCCGGAAAGTCGCCATTCCCGCAACGAATCCCGCCGCAAGCACTTGCAGGACTATGCTACCCGTGATCGGATCCAGATAAGCCCACGCCTGCACCGGGGTGCCGATGTGAAATATGACCAGGCCGAGGAGGAGCGTACCGGCCGCCGGGGCTCGGTTCCTCGTCAACCGGCGAATGAATCGGGTCACTTCAACCTCCTGGTGCGCGGATCGTATCCGGGCATTTGCTGCAAGCTATGTACCGGATTGAGTGCCGGGGGCGGGATTCGAACCCGCACTGGAGGTAACTCCAAAGGGATTTTAAGTCCCTCGCGTCTGCCATTTCGCCACCCCGGCCGTCTTTAAACCTAGCGATTCACCAGTGCGGCGGACACGCGGCGTTGCCGCAGACGGGAGGCGAGGCGAAGGTTGCGGCATGAGATCCAAGTCGAGGGCTCCATCCGGTCTGATTCTATTCGCCCTGATCGCCCTGGCAGCCAGTGCCGGCTTCGTCCGCCTCGGCATCTGGCAGCTGGAGCGGCACCGTGAAGTGAGCGGCGAGAACGCCGACCGGGCAGCGAAGCTGGCGCTGGCACCGATGCAGCTGGACGCCGGCATGCTGATAGCGGCCCCGACGGATTCCCTGCTGTGGCGTCGAGTGGAGGTCACGGGACGCTGGGTGGTCGAGCACGGTGTCATCATTCGAAGTCGGGTCCGATCAGGTACGCCCGGAGTTCACGTCGTGATGCCGCTTCAATTGCGAGCCGGGGAGAGTGAGTCGGGTGGTGCCGGCGCCAGCGTGCTGGTGCTGCGGGGATGGCTTCCGTCCGCAGATGCCGCCGCGGCACATCGCCAGACGGAGGCGTCAGAGCCCGGCAGTGCCAGTCAGGTCTCGGGGGTCGCTCTCGTGCGGGAGTCCAGGGCCGGGCGCGGAGGTCCGATGGTCGAACTCGAAACCGAGTCCGGGCGGATTCGCTCGTTCTCAGCGATCGACGTGGAATTGATAGCGGATGGAAACGAAGATTCGGCGCCCGTCTTCCTCCAGCTGCTGCCCGCCGACGGTGCCAGCCTCGACGACCCCGGGGATCCGCTAGCCGTCCCCCTTCCGGAACTCGATAGCGGGCCCCACATGGGCTACGCGATCCAGTGGTTCGCGTTCGCGGTGATCACGCTGGTCGGATCGATCGCCTTTCTCAGACGCGAGACCGGTCGTTCAGGGCGATCGGCGAACCCAGGATCTCGCTGAGCACGACCGCTCGCTGCAGTTCCGGGAGATGGGCGAGGTGCTGAACGCCGCCGGGATCGCGCGCTCGTACCGAAGGCGGTGGCGGCAGTTCGTCCTGTTCAGCGGTCTCGGGCGACCGTCGAGGTCGTTCGATGGGCTGCACGCTTGCCGGAATCTCCGGACGCGCTGGCTCTTCCGCAGTCGGTGCGAGCATCGCCGCGATAGCCTCGAAGGCCTCGCGCCGGCGATCCGCCGCCCGGGTCCGCCGGCGCTGCGGCGGGGCCGATCTCGCCCGGGCCTTCTGCCGCTGGGCCTCTTGCTGCTTGGCTTCCCACCCCCGCAGTGCGTCCTCTGCCCGCCGGGCCCCATCGTCTACGTCTCGCGCAAGCTCACGCTGCGACGCGCGGGGATCCGGCCGTGACGGCTTTGGCTTGCCACCGTCGCCCTGGCTCTGCTTCTTGATCGCCTTCGCGGCGATCTCGAACAGCCAGAACGCGCCGAGGATGAAGATCCATACGAATTCGTCCATCGGTTACTCGCCCGGCTCCGGCTGGCGTGGCTCCGGCCCGGCGATCGAATGCCGCATTTGCGTATCGGCTTCGATGTTTCGGAATCGCATGTAGTCCATGATGCCGAGATGGCCGCCACGGAAAGCCTCGGCGATTGCCCGCGGAACTTCCGCCTCCGCCTGCACGACATTCGCCCGCGCCTCCTCGACGGATGCGCGGTTCTCCTGCTCGACCGCCACAGCCAGGGCGCGCCGCTCCTCCGCCTTCGCCTGGGCGATTCGCTTGTCCGCCTCGGCCTGATCCGTCTGCAGCTCGGCGCCGATGTTCTTCCCGACATCCACGTCGGCGATGTCGATGGACAGGATTTCAAACGCCGTCCCGCTGTCCAGGCCCTTGGCCAACACGGTCTTCGAGATGTTGTCGGGGTTCTCGAGCACGGCCTTGTGAGAGTCAGCCGAGCCGATGGTGCTGACGATACCCTCGCCCACCCGGGCCAGGATCGTATCCTCTCCTGCACCACCCACCAGTCGGTCGATGTTGGCCCGCACCGTGACACGGGCGATCGCGATCAGCTGGATTCCGTCCTTCGCCATCGCCGCCACCTTGGGCGTGTTGATGACCTTCGGGTTGACCGACACCTGCACGGCCTCGAGCACGTCGCGCCCGGCGAGATCGATCGCGGCCGCATTCTGAAACGACAGGTCGATGCTCGCCTTGTCGGCCGAAATCAGCGCGTTCACCACTCTACTGACATCCCCACAAGCCAGGTAGTGAGCTTCCAGTTCGTTCGTATCCAGTGGTATGCCGGCCTTCGCGGAGCTGATCAGCGGCAGGATGATGCTCGGCGGGTGGACCTTACGCAGCCTCATCCCCACCAGGCTGCCCAGCCTGACGCGCACCCCCGAGGCACCCGCGGTAATCCACAGCCGCACCGGCACCGCCCAGGCGATGATCGACACCAGCAGCAGCGCCATGAATACGAGAAATATGGCCCACACGGCCGTCAGTTCATTCATTGATCATTCACTCCCTCGCTACGTCGTTCACGCGTCGTCGGGCGTTTCCCGGTCATCGGTCACCTCTCTCACTACATGACGGTACCCGTCGGCATTGAGAATCTTCACCGGCACGCCCGCCTCCAGGAACGGACCCTCGGTTACCACGTCGATCCGTTCGTCGCCGAACTCCGCCGTGCCGGACGGCCGCAACGCGGTAGTCGTAAGCCCGACGGCGCCAATCAGGTCCTGACGATCGGGAGCCGAGATGTACCCGGTCTCCCGACTCGTCGAGTCTTCCAGGAGGATCCCCTTCAGCGACCGGCTGTACGGCAGATGGCGCACGAGCGCAAAGGCCAGTACCCCCACTACCAGAATTGAGACGGCCACCAGGCCGACAGCAGAAATTACATCACCCATAGTAGGGAAACTCCCTATCATGCTTAATGTTACACTTCCTAGTACAGCGAATGTCCCAAGCACGCCGGCGATCCCCACACCCGGTATGACGAACATCTCGGCGGCCAGTAGAGCCACGCCGGCGCCGAGCAACAGCAGCTCTTCCATCCCGGCGAGATTCACGATCAACCGCGCGCCGAAGAATGCCGCCAGGCAGAACAACCCGATGCCGCCGGCCAGCCCGAACGTCGGGGTCTTCAC
>JARFPW010000148.1 GCA_029288095.1 Gemmatimonadota bacterium | reverse complement strand
GGCTCCCCCGGCCCAGGAGCCGGCGAACGTGCCGAGCAGGATCGGCGGTAGCTGCCGGCCGCGCACGTGGCCGATGCGCGCGTGGGCAACGGCGCCGGCGCCGCTCGACGGCAGGATGACGGCCAGCGACGTCCCCTGGGCGAGCTGCTGCGGGAATCCTGTAACGAGGACGAGGCCCGGAACCAGCACGGAACCCCCGCCGACACCCAGCAGCCCCGAGATCACGCCACTCGCTGCGCCGATCGCCAACATCACGGGCATCCCACCGCCCATGACGAACTCTCCTCCACCCAGTAGGTCGCGGAAGGGCAGGATCAGCGCGACCAGGATGACGAAGCCTCCGAAGATTCTGCGCAGGAGAGCGGCCGATACGCGCGGAGAGTACCGGGCGGACAGAACCGTGGCTGGGAGTGCGACGATCGTGATCTGTAACGCCGCAGCCAGGTCGATTGCGTCACCACGGCCGTATACAACCACGCCCACCAGGGCCGTGAACGTCACGGCCACGATTCCGGTCCCATGCGCCGAGTGCTGGTCGAACCCGGCCCATGCCGTGAGCATCGGGATCAGGACGATTCCGCCGCCGATCCCGAGCAGCCCGCCAACGAGCCCGGCCAGAACCCCGCAGATCAGTAAGACGACCGGTCCACCGAACGAACCGGGCGTCTCCGGGTCACGCATTGAAGATCGTGTGTTTCCCTACAGCCGGATGTCCAGGAGCTCCACCTCGTAGACCAGGGTGGCGCTCGGTGGGATATCGGGCGGGAAGCCCCTCTGCCCATACGCGAGAGCCGGAGGAATCACCAGACGACGCTTCCCCCCGATACGCATTCCCTGGATACCCTGCTCCCATCCGAGGATCACCTGCCGGCGTCCCAGTTGGAAGGAGTACCCGTCGCCTGTCGTGTTGGCGTCGAACCGTTCACCGGTCGTGAGGCGACCCGTGTAGTAAATGCTGAGAACGTGTCCGTCGCGGGCGCCCAGACCGCTGCCGTCCTCGATGTCCTCGTAGTACAACCCGGAAGGCAAGCGCGTCATCGACTCGAGATCGATCCCGAGCGCGTCCGCGAACTCCAGGTCCATTTGAACCTCGGCGGGGGCCGCGCCCTCCGCCGGTCCGGCATCGGCATCGCCACCTCGCGAGCAACCCATGGCCAGCGCGAGGGCTCCGATCGTGCCCACAACCTGAACGAAGTTCACAGTCCGATGAATCATTCCTCTCCGTCCTCTGCCGGGCGCAAACCCAACTGCGTGTCGAGCATCAACAATGCCGGGCCCTCTGCACCGAACATCCGCATTCTCTCGACGATTTCGTCAATGCTCGACTCCTCTTCAACCTGTTCCGTGACGAACCACTGAAGCAGGACCTGTGCCGGGTAGTCGTTCTCGCTCACAGCCAGCTCGTAGAGCCCGTTGATGCGTCCCGTCACGAAGCGCTCGTGCTCGAGAGATTTCTCCATGATCTCGAGTGGCGAACCGAACCGGGCGGGCGGCTGATCGATAGCCATCAACTCGACTCGGGCACCACGTTCGAGAAGGAAGTTGTAGAAGCGCATTGCGTGGGCAACCTCTTCCTCAGCCTGCTCACTGAGCCAGTGGGCGAATCCCGAAAGGTTGCGGTCGGAGCAATCAGCCGACATGGCGAGGTACATGTAGGCGGAGTACAGCTCGAACTTGATCTGCTCGTTGATTTCCCGGGTCAGCGCTTCACTGATCATTGGTATATCCCTCATTGTCGTGTTGACGGCGGTTCTTGCGATCAAGCTGCGCTGCATGAGCGAGCCCGGCAACCGTGCATTGCCCGTCTAGGGACTGGCCGTGAGCAACCTTCCGGCGCAGACTACCGAACATGGACGTCATCCATCCCGTACGCGTGAAGGTCGCGTGCATCCGGAATCCGGAGGAGGCTCGCCTGGCCGTGTCATTCGGTGCGGCGGCAATAGGCATGGCCGCCGAGTGTCCGGGTGGTGGAGCGGACCTCACCGAGGATGAGATCGGCGCGATCGCCGGCTCGGTACCGCCGAACATCGGGACCTTTCTGCTCACGACTCGGCGCGCGGCAACCGATCTGGCGGAATTGGCGCGAAACACGGGCGCAAATACGATTCAGCTGTGGGACGAGCCTGAGCCCGACGCCTATGCCCACCTGCGCTCGGCCGTACCCGGCCTGTCGATCGTTCAGTCGTTACCCGTGGTTGCAGGGGCGGGGACCCTAGAGAGCGCCCTTTACCTGGCGTCCCGGGTGGACGCGCTGGTACTCGATTCCGCGCATCGCGTACCGCCGATCCGCTGGGAGCAGCAACATGGTCAGACCCACGATTGGCGGGTCAGCCGTCGGGTCGTCGAGGCCGTCGACATTCCGGTGATCCTCTCGGGCGGTCTGACGCATCACAACGTGGGCGATGCGATACGCGCCGTGCGTCCGTATGGCGTGGAGGTGTGCTCGGGCGTGCGAAGGAACGGGTCCCTGAATACGCCTGTCTCTTATACACATCTGACGCT
>JARFPW010000147.1 GCA_029288095.1 Gemmatimonadota bacterium | reverse complement strand
CAAGGAGAGCGTCAAGAAGTTCATCTCCGGACCGAACGTCTATATCTGTAACGAGTGCATCTCGCTGTGTAACGAGATTCTCGCGGAAGAAGAGGACCGCGAGTCGGCAACGCAGATATCAGAGGTCCTGAGTCCGGTGGAGATCAAGTCGGTCCTGGACGAGTACGTGATCGGGCAGGAACAGGCGAAGCGCACCCTCGCAGTCGCTGTCTACAATCACTACAAGCGCATCAACCACCGCAGTGTGATCGACGACGTAGAGATCGAAAAATCCAACATCCTGTTGATCGGTCCCACGGGCGTCGGAAAGACTCTTCTGGCCCAGACGTTGGCGCGTATGCTCCAGGTCCCGTTCACCATCGCGGACGCGACCACGCTGACTGAAGCCGGGTACGTCGGCGAGGACGTAGAGAACATCCTGGTTCGCCTTCTCCAGGCAGGCGACTACAACATCGCCGAGTGCGAGCGCGGAATCGTTTACGTCGATGAAATCGACAAGATCGCGCGCAAGAGCGAGAACCCCTCGATCACGCGCGACGTCAGCGGTGAGGGGGTCCAACAGGCCCTGCTCAAGATCCTCGAGGGAACCGTCGCCTCCGTCCCGCCGCAGGGAGGGCGAAAGCACCCGCAGCAGGAGTACATCCAGATCGACACGCGGAATATTCTGTTCGTGTGCGGAGGCGCGTTCGACGGGCTCGAAGAGATCATCGAGCGCAGGCTGGGTAAGAAGCAGATCGGTTTCGGCCCCGACGCTCAATCGGTGAGCGTCGAAGCCGACACTCTGTCCTCGGTGGAACCCGAGGATCTGCTCCGGTATGGCCTGATACCTGAACTCGTCGGGCGGGTGCCGGTCACCGTGTCGCTCCATGATCTGGATCAGGACGCGATGATCGAAATCCTCACACGTCCCAAGAATGCGCTCGTCAAGCAGTACCAGAAAATGTTCGAGCTCGAGGGGGTCGGCCTGACATTCGACCCGAAGGCCCTCGAAGCGGTGGCGCGGGAGACCATCGAGCGAGGCACCGGGGCGCGCGGGCTGCGTGCTGTCCTGGAGAGCGTGATGGTGGACATCATGTTCGACCTTCCGTCCCGGACCGACGTGCGCGAGGTCGTGATCACGCGAGAGACCATCGAAGGCGGCGCGGACCCGTTGCTCATCCTCGAGCCCGAGGCCCAGCGTCGCGAAGCCTGAGTCTCGCGGCATGGGAGAGGCACGCGTTCGGCAGGTCGAGTTCGCGGGCGCGATCGGCGCTTCCGGGCAGGAACCGCCGGGCCGTCATCCCCAGGTCGCTGTAGCGGGGCGCTCCAATTGCGGTAAGTCCAGTCTGATCAATGCCCTCATAGGCCGTAAGAAGCTCGCGCGGGTCTCCCAGGTGCCAGGCAAGACGCGTGAGATCAACTTCTATCTCATCAACGGTGAGTTCTTCCTGA
This sequence comes from Gemmatimonadota bacterium, assembly GCA_029288095.1. Lineage (GTDB taxonomy): Bacteria > Gemmatimonadota > Gemmatimonadetes > Palauibacterales > Palauibacteraceae > JARFPW01. The sequence continues at coordinate 4,894 of JARFPW010000147.1, read as the reverse complement.
CCGACCTTCCCGGCTACGGCTTTGCACGGGCGCCCGAGGAGGCGCGCGATCATTGGCGGCGCCTCATCGAGGCCTTTCTGACGGACAACGACGAGTTGACCGGCATCATCGTGCTGATTGACGCCAGGCGGGGACTGCAACCGCAGGACGAGCAACTACTGGCCTGGCTGGCGGAATTGGAGATTCCTGCCCTGTTCGCGCTGACGAAGATCGACAAGCTGAATCGGAGTGGCCGGAAGCGAGCGGAAGACAAGCTGCGCGCTGACCTCGATCTCCCCCCGGATCAAATCATCGCTACATCCGCACACTCGGGCGAAGGGGTGGATATGTTACGGGACAGTCTGTTCGCTCTCGTTGATTCCCGTTCCACGGAGGCCGTATGACGTTCTCTACTCCCTCTCCGCCGGGATTACGGCGCCTGGGCGTTTCTGCTGTCGTTGCGTTCTGGGCCGCAGCCTGTGGGGGATCCGTCGCGCCTGACTCCGGGGTTGCCCCGGCCGCGGCGATCGCCCAGGAGACCGAGGGCTGGAGCGTGGAGCTGGAGGCCGCCTCCTCAGGTAACCGGCCGCTCGGTCCCGTGGGCTACGGCACGCTCGATCAGGACGAGATCACGGTGCTCGTCCAGGACGGAAGTGTACGCATCAAGGTCCTGCCACTCTCGGAGTGGGTGATTCGACTGACGGCGCCTGATACCTACGACAGGCTCAACGGATACAAGGTCGCCCGGGGTCCTGAGATCCGCAGCCGCAGTGCGCGTGCCGGCGAAAGAGGCTGGCCGCTCGTTCTGTTCGTGACCTATTTCAGCCAGGCGGTCGAGGAGACGTTCGAGGCGTACGACCTGCAGATTCGTAACCAGGGGTTCCTTTATCGGCCCATAGACATTCTGCCGGTGACACCCGACTTCAGTCGCGAGCGTCTGCGTCAGCAGGAGACACAGATCGCCCTCTACCTGTTCCCCGCCGACATAGACCTGGACCTGCCAACCGAGGTCGCATACGGGGAAGCCAGCAGCTCTCGGTGGGACGGCATCCGGTCGACACTCGACTCCGAGCTGGCATTGGCTACTTCACGGGCAGGTACGAACCCCGAGGCGGCGCAGCCCTAGCAGAAACCTAGGGGTCGATTCCGTAGTCCTTGATCTTGCGATACAACGTGCGCTCGCCGATGCCTAGACGTTCGGCGGCCTTGCGACGGTTACCGCCCACGCCGGCCAGTGCTATTGAGATCGCCTCCCGCTCGATGTCGGCCATCGTCATTCCAGCCTCGAGCTTGATCGACGGCGGTGCCTCGACGTCATCATCGCTGCGACTCGGAACTTCGATGGCCTCGATCCCCGGAAAAGTCGTCAGCGGCGACTCGTCCGGGCTAGCACGACCCCAACCCGAGTCCTCACCTGCCCGATACCGGGAGCGAAAACGATCGAACTCCGAGCGAAGGTCGTCGAGATCGATCTTCATCTCGACGAGCGTCCGGAACAGGAACTCCATCTGCGGCAGGGGCATGCCATCGTCGCCGTCCGCGACGAGCGCGGCCGAAACGTCCCCCGATTGGACGGGGAGCAGCGCGCGACCGCTGGTCTCGCGCACGTCGAGCGGAATATCCTCGGCTCGGATAACCGAACCGGGAGCCAGCACGACCATGGACTCGATCAGGTTGCGGAGTTCCCGGATGTTACCGGGCCATTCATAGTCGAGCAGAATCTGCATCGCCTCGCTCGACAGGCCCTTGAACTCACGCTCGTGAGCCCGGCTCAGTTCGTCGATGAATCGGCGCACCAGGATCGGAATGTCGCTGCGACGATGGCGCAGGGGAGGCAGGTCCACGTGCAGGACATTGAGCCGGTAGTAGAGGTCCTTCCGAAACGCTCCCGTGCGAACGGATTCCCGCAGCTGTTTGTTGGTTGCGGCGATCACCCTGACGTTGACTTCAATCTCGATGTCGCCGCCCACTCGCATGAACCGGCGTGTCTCGAGGACACGCAGCAGCCGTGTCTGCAAGCCTGCAGGCATCTCACCGATCTCGTCCAGTAGCAGCGTTCCACCGTCCGCCAGCTCGAACATCCCTTTTCGTCGGGACGTCGCGCCGGTGAATGCGCCCTTCTCGTGGCCGAACAACTCGCTCTCGAGCAGCGATTCGGGTATGGCGGCGCAATTCAGTGCGATGAACGGCTTGGTGCGGCGTGGAGACAAACGGTGAATGGCCCGTGCGGCCAGTTCCTTCCCGGTCCCGCTCTCTCCGGTCACCAGGACGGTGGACTGTACGGCAGCGATGGTGTGGATCCGCTCGAGCACCTCCATCATCGCATCGGTTCGCCCGACGATGCCTGTTTCCAACTGCAACTCGAAGCGCTCGAGTTCCTGCGTAAGCGTGACTTGAACCTCGGCAGGATCGACCGGCTGGGTCAGAACCGCGTCCAGATCCATCCCGCCATCGGCCTCCGCCAACGAGGCCGCATGGTCCGCCTCGACGACGGCGACGATGGGCGGGCGCGGAATCCGGGACCCCAGGGTCGCGACCGCTCGACGTGCCTCGCGACTGCGAGGATCGCCGGTAAGCACCAGAGCAAATACTGGCTCGTCGCCCGCCTGGCGCTCGACAGCGTCGAGGTCGGAGAGAATCTCGGCGGCGTGGCCGTCCGCGGCCGCAGCCTGACGAACGGCCACGGCCGTCTCGATGTCGGCATCATGAATGAATAGTCGAGCCATGGTCCTACGGTGTAGACTGTTCGTGTGTAGTCCCGACACCACGCAACAATGCCGTGGCATGTCGAACCAGGGGCGTCAGGACGGCCAATCCGTCCGTCACACCCGATGGACTGCCCGGCAGGTTGACTATCAGAGTGGTCTCCCGGATACCCGCGACTCCTCTGCCCAGAGCCGCGTGCACGGTGTCCTCCCGTCCCGCGGCTCGGATCTGTTCCGCTATCCCAGGGGCCTCCCTGGCGATGACAGACCGAGTCGCCTCGGGTGTAAGGTCCCGCCGGGTGAAACCCGTGCCTCCGGTCGTTACGATCAAATCACACGAGCCCGCGTCCGCCCAGGCGGCCAGGATCGTCGACACGGGCGCCGAGCCGTCGGGCACGACGCCGCGACAGGCAATCTCGAACTCCTGCTCGACAGCCCACTGTTCGATCAACACTCCGGACACGTCCTCCCGGGTCCCGGCGGCGACTCCGTCTGACACCGTCAGGACGCCCACGCGCACCGCCTGGAGCGTCATCACCGTCTCAGCGAGCCATCCGCATAGACCGGCATGGCGACGACTTCGGCGGGGATCTCCCGGTCGCGAATCACGACCGTAATCTGAGTGCCCGGTTTTGCGGCGGGAGGCAGGTAGGCTGTTCCGATCCCCACCTCCAGCGACGGGCTGAGAGTACCGCTTCTCACGGTGCCGCAGGCGGTGCCCTCGAGTCGGACTTCGTATCCCGGCCTCGGAAACCCACGCTCCAGCAGTCTGAATCCGCGTAATCGGCGGGTGAGGCCTGCCGTCTTCTGCTCGACCAGGGCCTCGCGGCCGATGAACTCGTCCTTGCCCAATTTCACCAGCCAGGCGAGGCCGGCCTCCAGCGGGCTGGTCCCATCGTCCAGGTCGTTGCCGTAAAGAGCATACCCCATTTCCAACCTGAGGCTGTCTCGAGACCCCAACCCGACCGGGATGAGGCCGGAAGGCGATCCGGCGTCCAGAAGAGCCTGCCACACGGTCGCGGTGCGCTCAGCGGGAAGGTACAGCTCGAACCCGTCTTCCCCCGTGTAGCCTGTCCGGCTGATAACGCATGGAGCTCCAGCCACGTGGCCCTGCGTGAACTCGTAGAAGCCTACGGCGTCCAAATCCTCGGAAGCGAGCGGTTCGAGGATCTGCTGGCTCGAAGGACCCTGCAGGGCAAGCAACCCCACACCTTCGCTCTCGTCTTCCAGGTGAACGTCGAAACGTGTCGCCTGCGCCTTCAGATGCGCCCAGTCTTTGTCTAGATTGGCGGCATTCACAACCAGCCGAAACCGATCCTCTCCCAGCCGGTAGACCAGCAGATCGTCCACGATGCCGCCGTCAGCGTGGCAGATCACGCTGTACTGGGCCTGCCCGGCCTCGAGGCTCAAAGGGTCGTTACTCGTGACCCAGGACACGAAGGCACCCGCGTCCGGACCGAAGACGAGAAACTCCCCCATATGTGACACGTCGCACAACCCGGCCGCCTCGCGGACAGCCTGGTGCTCTCGGCGAATGCCGGTCGGATACTGCACGGGCATCGAGAACCCGGCGAAAGGGACCATCTTCGCCTCCAGGTCCACGTGCAGATCGTACAGCGGGGTCCGCTTCAGATCACTCATTGACAAGCTCGTTCGTTTTCGGGGCCGACACCGCGTGCGGCGTCCGGTTCAGAGAATGTAACGCCTCAGATCGTCATCCTCGACGATTCGCGCGAGGCGTAAACGTACGTCATCGGCATCGATGCGGATCGTCGAGTCGACGCCCTCATCGGGGAGCCCGAACATCACATCCTCGAGCAGCGTGGTCAGCACTGTGTGCAATCGGCGGGCACCGATGTTTTCCATCCGGCGGTTCACGTCGGCCGCAATGCGGGCGACCTCCTCGATCCCGTCCCTGGTGAATTCGAGTCGGGCGCCTTCCGTTGCCACCAGAGCCTGGTACTGCGAAAGCAGAGCGTTCTTCGGCTCCAGGAGAATGCGCACGAACTGACTTTCGTCCAGGCTATGGAGTTCGACGCGGATGGGGAATCGACCCTGAAGCTCCGGAATGAGGTCTGACGGTCGCGCCACGTGGAACGCGCCGGCCGCAATGAACAGAACGTGTTCGGTTCCAAGGAACCCGTACTTGGTTTGAACCGTCGAACCCTCGACAATCGGCAGCAGGTCCCGCTGTACACCCTCGCGGGATA
>JARFPW010000094.1 GCA_029288095.1 Gemmatimonadota bacterium | reverse complement strand
GCCGGCCTCCAGATCCTCGATTCCGATGCCGCTTACGAACGACAGATACGAAGGTACGAGTGGAAGGACACAGGGAGACAGAAAGCTCAATACGCCGGCGCCGAACGCTACGGCGACTCCGATTTCTAATTCGTTCACTGGCGGCCTGTTGGGGTACGGATCAGACGGCGATCGCCTGCTCGGTTGCTTCGGAACGTAACGTCTCCAGCCGCAGCACCGGTTCCGGATCCGCTCCGACTACGAGGCGCCACCGATCGCTGGATCCGAAAATCGGCAGGTAGAGTGGATCACGGCGATCGCCGAGACGCCGTCGAAATCCGGCGACCAGGTTCATCACGCGCGTCTCCGGAACCGCACCGTAGACAGTCACCCTGACTGTCTCGCCACCGGCGAACTCGGCCGCGCAGACCCGGAATACACCATCGGCCACGCGTCGCGTGAACAGCACGAACTCCTCCGAGTCCTCGAGATCCGGCAGGGGGGGAAACACCCAGACTTCGGACAGCTCTTCCGGGGGTATGCTGCCGGCCAGTTTGCGGAGACGCTCTATGGTCTCCGGAGTGATCGGATCCTGGCCGTTCATCGTTTGGGCGGCGTTGCCGTTGTGCACCGTTCCTCCTGGAGGCGAAGACACCAGTTTGATGCCGCCGATCAGGGCGGTGGACAGACGGGACGAACAGAATGTAGGAAGGTCGAGCCACCACGTACAGGGGTCACGCGTGCCAGCTAGAAGAGCGCCTCGAGGACGCCGAGTACTTGCGACCGGGCGTCAGCCAGCCTGGCGTCCAGCACTGCTCCCGCCGCTTTCACGTGCCCTCCTCCGCCCAGCTCCCTGGCGGCCGCTGCCACGTCCGTGTGGCCCGATGTTCGGAGCGACACTTTCGTTCGACCGTCAGCCAGTTCCCGCAGCAGCACGGCTACCTCGACTCCGACCAGGCGCCGCGCGTACTCCACGATTCCCTCGACGTCATCACGGGTCGCACCGGTCTCGGTCATGTCGGCATGGGACAGGCTGATCCACGCCACGGGTATGCGATCGTGGATGCGTATTCCTGCGAGTGCGCGCTGCAGCAGAGAAAGGCGAGCCAGCGTGTACCCACCGTACAGACGGTGGTACATCTCCTCGGGATCGACACCCAGCGACACGAGATGTGCTGTGATCAGATGCACGCGGCTCGTCGTGTTGCCGTAACGGAATGAGCCCGTGTCCGTGGAAATAGCTGCGTAGAGCGCACGAGCTTCTGCGAGGGTCGGTTCGTCCCCGGCGCCAATAATCAGATCATAGACCAGTTCGCCAGCGGCAGCCGCCGTCGCGTCGCGCACGGACGGCTCACCCAGTGAAGGCGAAACAGCTGGATGGTGATCGATCGTAAGCACGCGGTGCGAATCGATGAGCGGCATCACCTGTCCGAGGCGAGACGGCTCGGCGGTATCCAGCACTACGATCAGATCGGCGTCGCGGATCGCCTCCCTGCCCTGTTCATCAGAGTGAGTCCACGCAGGGATGCCGTCGAGTAGAAACTGATATCCGTCTGGAAGACGTGTGGGATTGACGACGGTCGCATCGTGCCCTGATCGCCGCAGCCAACCGCCCAGTGCGGCTTCGCTCCCCGCCCCGTCACCGTCGGCGTTGACGTGCGTGGTCATCACCACCCGTTGGGCGGATTCCAGTTGCGCACGGATCCGGGCCAGGCCGGCGGCGCGGTCGGGGGGTGGCGGCGTTACATGCTCGGCAGTGTTCATTTCTTCAGCTTGGCCCAGGTTGATGCCAGGTGCACCAGGCGACTCGACACCCGTCCCTGGATTCGAGCGCCGCGCAGCGATGCCAGAAACGAGGCAGGCCCTGTGAACGGCGGCATGAGGACCCTGCCGCGTCCGATCTCACGCAGGGTATGTGCGTCACTGCCGGCCCCGACGGGCAACCCGTGTCGGCGCGCCCATGTCGCGGCCCGGGCGTTCCGGCTGCTATCGTGAACACGGGCGTTGAAGGCCTCAACCGCGTCCACACAGTCCACGAGGCCGTCCAGAAAAGGTTCGTCCGTCCCTCGCCGGGCATCGAACGGATGCGGAACGTACACCACACCCTGCTGCGCGTGGATGGCGTCGGCCACCTCGCGAAAACTTCCACCCGGCGGGATGCGCTGCTCCATCCACAGCCCGATCAGGTCCAGGCCTTCCGAGGTTCGGACCTCTTCGCCTACGATCACCAGATCGGGGTCCAGTTCCCGGGCTTCCAGGGCGCCGGCTATTTCGTTGTGGTCGGTGACCGCAATCCGGTCGAGGCCGCATTCGCGTGCCCGCTCGACCACATCCGCCGGCGTGCTGAGGCAGTCATGCGAGGCCGATGTGTGCATGTGCAGGTCGACAGACCAGAAATCCGTCCCGGGGGGTCCGGCGGACAGTTCGTCCCAGATCTGCCGAGCCTTGTCGCGCAGGCTGTCCAGATCACCGTCGTTCCATAACACGGTGTCCGCGCCCTTCCGCTTGCGCTCACCTGTCCACTGCGCTGCATCGATGGCGGCAAACATCTCCGCGGACAGGCCCCGTCCCTCGATCACCCGGTCCCGCCGCTGTTCCGTCGGGGCGTCCACGACGATCACGATGTCGAATTCCGACTCGATCGCCTTCTCGAACAACAATGGGACTTCAACCACAACTACGTCCGTGCCTTCCCGCTCGGCCTCCGCCAGGCGCAAGGCACGCAATCGATCGACTTCAGGATGGACTATGTCCTCGAGGGCGCTGCGGGCTTCCGGATCAGTGAACACGATCGCGCGCAGGCCCGCCCGGTCGATCCGGCCGTCCGGCAATACGGCGTTACTGCCGAATCGACGGATGACGGCCGCTTCCCCGGGCGTTCCGGGAGCGATCGCCTCCCGGGCCAGTAGATCCGCGTCGATGAGTCGAGCTCCCCAACTCTCGAACAACGACCCCACGACGCTCTTTCCAGCGCCTATCGTCCCGGTTAGACCGATTCGGATCACCGGTCGGCATCCTGCGCAACCTGCGTTCTGTCGAGCAGCGGGCAGCGAGGCTCGTCAGCGACCCCCTCGAGCACGCAGAACTGTTCGAACAGTTCGTCGATCAGGGCTTCGATCCGCTCGTCGGAAAGGCCCGCGACCGGGACCCTGCCGCCGGCCATCTGGCCATGTCCGCCGGCGGTTCCGCGCTGGCCGACTACTTCGCGCACGCGCTCGCCCGCATGGGCTTCCGGCTGTTCAGCCCGCACCGAAATCAACACATCGTCCTGGTGGCGACCCATCGCAACGACCCAGTCCACTCCCTGGACCCGCAGGAAGAAGTCCGCGAGTTGAGCCACGAGATCGGGATAGGCCAGACTGCCAACCGGGACGCAAACCACTCCCGCGCGACGCCAGGCGCGCTCCAGGCCATCGTGCAGCGCCTCGAACAAACCCCTGGGCACCTGGGCGTGCCGGATGAACGACAGCGCGCGCGGATCAGTCCTCGGGTACAGATATATACTGGCCTCGATGTCAGCTGCGGATGCCTCCCGGCCGAGATCCTGGGTCTCGGACTGGATCGCGTAAAACATGCCGGTTGCCAACCTCTCGTCAGGCTCGACAGCGGCGGCACGCAACAGTTCCACGAGGATCGTCGAAGTTGCCCCGTATGACTCGCGCACGTCGTGGTAATCGGCGCTGAACGGGCCCATCCGCGGCGGGTGGTGGTCGATGACGATCGCCAGCCGGGCGCTCTCGGGGACTACGTTGTTGCCTGCACCGGGCTGGGCATCGACCAGGGCGAACGCATCGCCTGGGCGAAACTCGAATCCTTCGATGCGCTCGAAGTCGACACCGATGACGTCCATCAGAGAACGATTCTCGGCGCGACCGATGATCCCGCCGAACGTGGCTACGACCGGCATGTCGTGGGTTGCTTCGATCAGCGCTCGCAGCCCGGCTGCCGATGCGACTGCATCGGGGTCGGGATTGTCATGCGTGACGATGACGACTCGGCTCGCTCCCGATACCGCCTCGACGAGTGACGCAAGACGGGTAGCGTCTTCCTCGGAAGCGTCGGCCCCGGTCTGAGGTTTGCGCATCAGTCTGAGCAGTCGCCATGGGGGTACGGGTGCCGGCAGTTAGGGCAATGACCCCCTCTACATCCCAGCTTTCGGAGCGCCACGGGCACGCCGCAATGCAGGCATGGCTCGGTGGGCCGGCCACCAGCGGACGCGAGTGCGCCGGATTCGCGCACTACCACCCGCGGCGAGGGCTGGGGGCTCACGCGTAACCACCCGGAATCAGAAACGGATTGGACGCCGTCTCTCGCTCAACCGTCGTGACGGGTCCATGGCCCGTGTACAGAACGGTGGATCCGGGCAACGTCAGGATCTGGCTTCGAATGGACGCCAGGAGGGTCCGCGTGTCGCCACCGGCGAGATCCGTTCGTCCGATCGACCCTGCGAACACGCAGTCGCCGACGAACGCGATACCAGGGCCCACGAAGACGACGCCGCCTGGTGAATGTCCGGGCGCGTGGCGAACGGAGAACTCGAATCCTTCCAGCCGCAGCGTCTGGCCGTCCGACAGCTCCTTATCGGGCGCGGGCGGCTGTTCGACCGCCATCCCGAACATGCGTCCCTGATCGGCCGCCGCGTCGTAGAGAAACCGGTCCGCCGGATGCAGGTGGACCGGTGCCCCCGTAGCGCGGGCTACGTCCGCGACCGCGCCGACATGATCGAGATGCGCATGCGTGAGCAGGATGGCGGAGACCCCGTTCGGCCAGTCGGCCACGCCTGCGAGTATCCGATCCCCATCCGCGCCCGGATCGATCACGACGCCCGACGACGAGCCGGAGGCCCGCACGAGATAGCAGTTGGACTCAAACGGACCCAGCGCGAGCGTTTCTACCCGAAGGGGAGTTTGATCGTGGTTTGACGCGTCGATCGGCACCGGCCGGATCAGACGGAGAACGAGGTGCCGCAGCCGCAGGAACCCGTGGCGTTCGGGTTCTCGAACGTGAATCCCGACCCCTTGAAGCTGCTGTGGTAGCCGATATGCACTCCGGCCAGGTACTGGGCGCTGAAGGCGTCGATCACCAGTCGAATACCGGCCGACTCCACGAGGAAGTCATCGACCTCGGGTGGGTTCTCTTCCACCTCCAGGCCATACTCGAACCCGGAGCACCCCCCGGGAAGTACGCTGACACGCAATGCCGCCGACGTCTCGTCGAGGCCCTCTGTATCGAAAAACTTGCGCACCTCGACGGCCGCCTCGGCCGTAAGGACGATGTCGACGCTCGGGGCGTCGGCGAGTTCCTGATTCGTACTCATCCTGAGAATCTACTCCTCTCCACCGTGGGCCAGCCAGCGTTCGGCCTCGAGTGCGGCCATGCACCCGGTTCCGGCCGCCGTAACCGCCTGCCGGTAGAAATCATCCATGACATCGCCCGCGGCGAACACTCCCGGAACGGAAGTGACGGTCCTCCATGGCACCGGCGTGGCTATATACCCGTTAGGCTTCAACTCGATCGCACCACCGAGAAACCCCGTGTTCGGTACGTGGCCAATTGCAACGAACATGCCGTCGACGCCCACGTCCCGCTGCTCCCCCGTATTCACGTCCTCCACCCGAATCCGTTCGATCACTTCATCGCCGATCGCTTCGCGAACCACGGTATTCCACAGCATCTTGACCTTCGGACTCGCGAACAGGCGCTGCTGCATGATCTTGGAGGCTCGGAGTTCGTCCCGCCGATGGATTACGAGGACCTCCGAAGCAAACTTTGTCATGTACAGCGCATCTTCCATCGCACTGTCTCCGCCACCGACGACGGCGATCACCTTGTCCCTGAAATGTGGCAGCGCCCCGTCGCAGACGGCGCACGCGGACACGCCGCCGCCGGACTGCGCGAGCCGCTCTTCGCCGGGAATCCCGAGCCATCGCGCGTTGGCACCGGTGGCGACGATCACGGTATCGGCCGTCAGCTCGGTCCCGTCGCCCGAGGTCAGGCGAAGCGGTCGTCCCGAGAAATCGACGCTCGCGATATTCTCGGTGACCACACGTGTCTCGAACCGAACGGCCTGTTCACGAAAGTCGGCCATCATTTCCGGTCCGGTAACGCCCTTCGGGAAGCCGGGATAGTTCTCGACTTCCGTCGTGAACATCAACTGGCCACCGGGCACCATCGTAGTGCTGAAAGAACCTTCGTAGACGAGAGGCTCGAGCTGGGCGCGAGCCGCATAGATGGCGGCCGTCCACGCCGCCGGGCCCGACCCGATGATGATCAGCTTCTCGTGCTGCACCTCACCCATATTCTCATCGTCCATTGTTGTCATGTCTGGTCGACCCGCACACATCGCGCCGCCGTCGCATCCATCCAGGCCATTGGCACGCGCTCCGTTCCGGGTTCCATCCCGCCTGCATTCGGCCCGTGCCAGTCCGAACCACCGGTCATCAGAAGGTCGAGCCGATACGCGATCGCCCGCAATTCGTCGCGGCGCGAACCGTGGTTCTTGGGGTGCATGATCTCGATCCCGTCGAGTCCGGCAGACGCCCAGGAGACGATCTGTTCGTCCGGAAACGCCCTGCCCGGATGTGCGAGTACTACTACACCCCCGGCTTCATGCACGCATTCGAAAACGGTCGCCGGCGCTACTTCGCGTTTTTCGACGTACGCGGGTCCACCGTCGGCCAGATACTTCTGAAACACCGAATGCACGGTCGGCATGAGCCCAGCCGCCACGATGGCTCGCGCTACGTGCGCGCGCGTCGGCACGCCGCCTGCAGCTTCCCTGTCGACAGCCTCGAGTTCCAGCGCCACTCCCAACTCGTTAAACCTGCGCACGATTTCGCGCGCCCGGCTCTGGCGATCATCCCGGATTTCGGCCAGCAACGAGTCCAGCCTGGCGCTTCCCTCGGTCACGCCGTAGGCCAGCAGGTGCACCGACCGGTCCGCTTCGGTCGCCGAAATCTCACATCCGGGAAGCCACGCAAGGCCAAGCCGTGCGGCCTCGGCGCCAGCCGTCGCAACGCCGGCGAGCGTATCATGATCGGTAAGCGAAACTCCGACCGCTCCACGTCGTGCCGCCTCCTGAACGACTCGGGTGGGGTCCAGGGTTCCGTCCGACGCATCGGAGTGGAGATGAAGGTCGACGAAGCTCAACTGGAAGGCGTGTTCATCGAGCCGGATCGGTCGAACAGGTCGCGCAACGCATCCTCGGTCAGCGCGGCCACATCGGCGTCCGTTCTAAGGTCGTCGCCCGCGGCAACGACCCTGTAGGGGCGCTGGCCGTTCGATGTGCAGAGGAACACCACACACCGGCTCTCGGCGGTCTCCTCGAGCACAGCGCGCCAGGCGTCGCCGTCAGCCTTGATCCGATTCGGCATATCGTGATTTCTCCGTGTCGATCGGCTCGACGTAGATGTCAGCCGCCAGGTCCGTATCCAGCTCGTGTTCCAAGGTACCGATCCGGATACGACATTCCCCCGATTCGGCGATCCGAACCAGGTCGATCGTCGTGCCGAGCAAGAGACCCATCGCACTGAGCCGCCGCAACCGAGCACCGTCATGGTCGGCAACCTGCCGGACGACAACCGACGTCCCGGGATCGACCGCTGCGAGTGGCTGGAACTCACGCCGCACGAGCGCTCCGTCGCGAGTGGGGATCGGAGAGCCGTGCGGGTCTGTCGTGGGATCGCCCATGGCGCGAGCCATTCGGTCCACGAGGTCGTCGGAGGCGGCATGCTCGAGACGTTCCGCTTCGGGGTGTACGCCGTCCCACGTGTAGCCCAGCCGCTCGATGAGGTATGTCTCGATGATCCGGTGCCGCCGAATGATTCTCAAGGCCTCTTTTCGACCCGTGGCTGACAGGCGCACGCCGTGGTACGGCACGTGCTGCACCAGACCCTGTTCGGCGAGGCTCTTCACCATGTTGGTGACCGAGGCTGCGGAGCGGTCCAGGCGGTCGGCCAGATCACTCGTGGTAGCGGGCGCGGACGTGTGCTCAAGCTTGAAGATGGCTTTCAGGTAGTCCTCGACTGCCCTGCTGTGCGTCTCCGGCGCTACCATGCTTACCCGCTGAACTCTGCGGACTCCGTGAGTCCGGCGAGATACGCGGCGATCAGATTCGCCGACTGGTCCACGTCGCTGACGCTGACGAGCTGATTCGGGCTGTGCATATAACGGTTGGGCACGCTGACCAGGCCTACCGCCACGCCATCCCGTGACATGCGAACGGCGTCGGCGTCCGTTCCCGTCATCGCCGGCACTGCCTGGATCTGAACCTCCAACCCTTCGTCGCGAGCCGCGGAGGCCAGCCCCGCATGGACGGTCCGGTTGATCGCAGCACCTCGAGCCAGGACGGGCCCTCGTCCGACCCGGATGTCTCCGTGTTCCTTCTTGTCGATCGTCGGATGGTCCGTCGCGTGGGTTACGTCGACGACGATCCCGGCGCTGGGCGACAACCCGAAGGCGCCCGTTCGCGCTCCGCCACCCGCCACGTAGCCGATTTCCTCCTGCACCGTGGCGACGGCCACGACGTGGGCTGAGCACCCACGATCCGCAGCCCGACGCAGCGCCTCGAGAACGACGATGGCCCCGACGCGATTGTCGATCGAGCGGGCCGCCACGAGGTCGTTGCCCAGGTCTATCGTCTCGGACCTGATTACCGCGACATCGCCGATGGAGACCCGGGCCGCAGCTTCGTCGGCCGAGCCCGCACCGATGTCGATCCACAGGTCCTTCAGCTTCACGGCCTTCGTGGTGTCATCGCCCTTTATCATGTGGACTGCGCGCCGGCCTACGACACCCGATACGAGACCGTCCGAGGTGAGCAGATCGACCCGCTGACCCACCAGCACTTGAGGGTCCCAGCCTCCCACACCGACGACCCATAGAAAGCCGTCTTCGTCGATGTGATTCACCATCAGGCCGATCTCATCGGCGTGACCGGCCAGCATTACGGTTGGCGATGAATCGGGGTTGATTTCGGCAAAGTTGTTGCCGTGAACGTCGGTCCACGTCCGGGCGGCAAACTCATCCGCGGCAGCTCGCCAGATAGCGGTGGCCGCAGCCTCGTAACCCGAAGGCCCGGGGGCATCCAGAAGGCGTATGAAAAGTTCGCGCGTCTCGCTATCCATCATGGCTCCGGTTTTCGATGCTCTCGCCGCAAATCACAAGGAGGCGGGAGGGATTAGGGACACGAAGCCTAGCACTAGTGGAAAGGTGTGGCAACGCGTTATTGGAGGGGCTCCCGGTCCAGTAATTCCCTGATGCGCCGGGTCAGCGCGGGTGATGGACTGCCGGTCTCTGCCGAGGTCGCCAGACGGTCGAGGAAGAGCCGTTGGAAGTTGAAATAGGGATAGCAGTCGCGACACATCGCGAGATGCTCAGCGACCTGTTCATGCGTCGCGTCCTCCAGTTCCCCGTCGAGAAAGTCGAACAGCAACTCGAGCGCGGATTCGCAGGTCATCTCAGGAATCCCATCTCGACGGCATACTCGTACAGGCGCTCCTGCAACCGCTTGCGCGCGCGAAACAGGCGCGATTTCACGGTGCCAACCGGGATGGCCAGCAGGTCGGCTATCTCCTGATAGGCCAAACCCTCGATGTCGGACAGGACGATCGGAATGCGAAAGTCGGCAGGCAGTTCCTCGATCGCCGCGATCACTTCGTCGTCGATGATCCGCTCGAAGATGCGACCCTCGGGATCCGCTTCGAACAACGTGTCGGACGGTGGGCGCTCTGCAACTTCCTCGAATTCCACCGCCGTGGGGCGGCTCTTCACCCGACGGAACTCGTTGATGAACGTGTTCCGGAGAATCGTCATCAACCACGCCCTGCAGTTCGTCCCGACCTCGAAACGATCCCAACTTCTATAGGCCTTGAGGATCGAGTCCTGAACCAGATCTTCCGAGCGCGCCTCGTCGCCTCCGGTAAGGCGGAGGGCAAGACCGAACAGCGCATCGAGATGTGGGAGCGCCTCGCTCTCGAATTCCGTTCGCATCGGATCGGAGTGGGTCATGCTTGCAGCGAGCCTCTTTGGGCGATTGGTCGGGGCGCCTCAGCCGACCGTGACGGCGTTTGCCTCAGAAGCCCGGGACGAACGGCGTGCGGCGAAGACCACCCGGTGACGGGCAGTGTCCGCCTCCTGCGGTAACGCCGCTCCCGCCACTACCGACCCTGCTGAGTGCGGCCAGGACCGATACGGGGCGATCGTCAATCGGCCGAAGTGGCCGCGGGCTCGCAGATGCGTCCGTCGCGAAGTCGGTGATGTTAGCGTAGGACGCGACCGGGTTCTCAGGCTCCTCC
Organism: Gemmatimonadota bacterium; assembly: GCA_029288095.1. Lineage (GTDB taxonomy): Bacteria > Gemmatimonadota > Gemmatimonadetes > Palauibacterales > Palauibacteraceae > JARFPW01. Next base: position 1,058 of record JARFPW010000094.1, on the reverse strand, counting down.
GCCTCCTCGAGCTTCTCCAGCATCGCCAGCGGATTCGGGATCGCGGCGTTCACCGTGGCCGAAATCGAGGCGAATGCCGGGGACGAAACGCGTTGTGGGACGGCTGCTGCCGAACCACCAACTGTCGCGGGAGCGATCTCGGGCTCCCGCAACTGAATCACTTCGAGCGGCGCATCCCTCACGATTGGATCGACCAGTTCGACGAGCCGCACCGAGCGCTGTGCTTCCGAGCGACCTTCGATGACCAGGCTGCCGAAGGCGAGCAGGACGAGGTGCGCGGCAACAGACAAAACGATGCCGCCGGCCACGGCCACTCGGTAGGCACGCTCGCGATCGCTTCTCGTCCGCATCTCGATCTCCTTCTGCCTCTTCGGTTCGACGCCGGGATGGAGGGCCGTCTTCTCCTGAAAACCCGGCCGGGCGTCGGGAGTTCCCGGGTGCTTCCGCCACCTGCGTACCGTCCATAAGTTGCGGTATGTGTGGACGATTCACCCTCTCAACGCCCGCCAGCGAGTGGGCCGCCCTGTTTCATGTCGACCCGCTGGACGTCGAACCGCGTTACAACATCTGTCCCACGAACGACATCGTCGTGGTACGCCCGGCTCGTCAGCGGAGCGCGCGTGAAGCGGTGCTGCTTCGTTGGGGCCTGATTCCTTCCTGGACGGACGCTCCCGACGACTTTCCGTTGTTGATCAACGCCCGGTCAGAGACTATCGGATCCAAGCCATCGTTCCGAGATGCTTTTGGCGAGCGACGGTGCCTGGCCGTCGCCGACGGATTCTACGAGTGGAAGACAGAGGGCGGCCGGAAGAGACCCTTCTGGATTCATCTTCCCGACGGCGCTCCCTTCGGTATTGCTGCCGTGTGGGACAGGTGGAGCGGCCCGGGACTCGAGCGCTCGCTCGAAAGCTGCGCCCTCGTGACCACTGCGGCCAGCGAGGACCTGGTGGACGTGCACGACCGAATGCCTGTGATCCTGGATCGAGAGCAGGCGGACCTGTGGCTGGATGGCGCCACGGGCCGGGACGAGCTCGAGGACTTGATGCGGCCGGGTAGAC
>JARFPW010000085.1 GCA_029288095.1 Gemmatimonadota bacterium | reverse complement strand
CGAGTACTCGTTCACCCTGTACCGCCAGCGCGAACCACTGAGGGTCGAGAAACTGAGCGACCCCGTAGAGGTGACTTCGGACGAGCGAGCGCAGGAGGAGCAAAGGGTCCTCAATGCAATGCGATGGCTCGACCCGGGCTGGCGCTGGGACGGTCCGAGTATTCCCGACACTAAGCCCGCGTTCGCGGGCCTGCTCACGGGCCTGGATGGGCGGATCTGGGTCCTGCGGGATGGAGACGCGTACGAGGTCGAAGACACCGACTACGATCCCACCGACCCCTACGACACCGAGATCAGGTGGCGGCAGGACCAGGCGCTCGATGCTTTTGAGCCGGACGGATCCTTCCTCGGCACCGTAGCGATGCCCCGGGACCTCGACTGGCGCGTCCCGCCTATCTTGAGAGGCGACATCATGTGGGCAGTCACCCGCGATGAGCTCGGCGTGCAACGGGTCGTCCGCTTCGAGCTCACGTTCAAGGCTGCGGACGGCCTCTCCACCACGAACATCAACCAGGCACAGCCGTGAATACTCCAGCCATTAATGACCGACCTCCGGGTAGTCCCCTCCTGTGGTTCTCGTGGGTGGTGGCCAGCGCGTTGGGGTGGAGCCTGGGTGGGTCGCTCGGCGTGGCCGCGGCCTCCCAGCCGAACATCATCATTTCCGGATACGTCGGCATTGCGGCAGGGGGAATTCTGGCCGGGGTGCTTCAGTGGCTGGTACTGAGACGCTTCCTGGCGCGGGCCGGCTCCTGGGTGACTGCCACTATTGGGGGCGTCGCCATCGTTGGGATCGTAGTGTTTGGCTTGGGGGCCGTGGATGCTGACCTGGGCTGGGTCACCGGCGTCGGTCTGTTCGGGACGATCGTCGGGATCCTGCACTGGCGGATCCTGCGGCATCTGTGCGGCCGCTCGATCTGGTGGGTGGCGGCGAGCACTGTCGGATGGATCATGGGCGGCATCGGCGGTGGCATTGCTGGTCTGGTCCTGGCCTGGGAGGGTGGCAGCACCCTGTGGGGCTGGGCGATGCTGGGGGTGGTGTACGGGGCTTTTACCGGGGTTACGCTGGTTTGGCTACTTCGCCACCCTCTCCCGTCGGACGAGTAGAGATCTCGACCGCTCCCATTATCGCGACGCCGGAAATGCGTAGGACCGGAGCATCCGGCTCGCTCTCTCTCGGGCGGACGTCCATCGCCTCGAAGTGACCGAGAATACTCCGGCCGTCGCACTCGACCTGCAGGTGCGGTGGCACGGTGATCGAAACCGCTCCCATCACTGCCCGGACGCTGACGTCGGTGATGCCGGGTTGGAACACCGCTTCGCTGAAATCGAGGTCGATGGCTCCCATCACAGTGGCCACGCTCAGGTCGTCGGGTACCCGCCAGGCTCCCTTGCGTTGAGCGCTGCTGAGGATCGTTCGAACATGTCCCGCCCGGCGAGGCTGGGTCGAGAGGGCACCGCCGGGATCGTCCTGCGGTGCAACCAGAGCACCGCTCCGGGTCGGACCCAGATCTACCAGGAGATCATCGAGCGCGGCGATGGAGGTGGCGCGATGAGCAAGATCCACTCGCTGCTCGAACTCGTCGATGTCGAGAGCGTCGCTGGTGAAATGCACCGAGAGTTCACCAATCACCGCCTCTCGTCGAGCGCGTAGCGCAACAAGCGCTGGTTTGTTTGGACCTGTCACCTCGGCTCGCCCTCCGGAGGGTACCTGAAAAAAATACGGGCCGCCCCGATGACTCGAGACGGCCCGCTCCTTCAATCAGTCAAGCCTAGAGCTGCACGACGTTCTCCGCCGCCGGTCCCTTGGCTCCCTGTACGACGTCGTATTCGACAAGCGCTCCCTCAGCGAGGCTCTTGAAGCCCTCTCCCTGAATGGCGCTGTGGTGAACGAAGCAGTCCTTACCGCCGTCCTCCGGAGTAATGAAGCCGAAGCCCTTTTGGTCGTTGAACCACTTTACTGTTCCCTTGGTACGCATAGATCGCGCTCCCTGGTGTTCGAGTCGGAGCTACGATGACACGTATTTCCCGACTACAATGAATGTGCGCGGAGCACCGCGCGTTGGTAGACCTCTGTGGTCTTTGCATAAGAATACGAAATAATTGGCTAAAGCACGATACCCTGCAGATGGAGAGGGCCTTCTCAGCCGGCTTTTCGTACCGGCGGCCCGAAGACGCGGGTTGTAGATTGACGGCACCTTCCCGTCGGACAAGGAGCCCGCGAAACAGGAGCGTATCATGTCGGACACAAAGACGATCAAGGTGGAGCACGGGTACGGCGGCATGTGGTACATCGGGTGGCTGTTCACCGTTGCACTTGCCCAGCTATCGTTCGGCAAGGCCCTGCTGGCGCTGCTCATCTGGCCCTGGTACCTGGGTATCGCCATCCGCTGAACGGCGCTGCGATCAGGAGTCAGACCAAGAGCACACGTGCCCCCGTCCCGCCGCCACCCTTGAGGTCACGGAGGGCTTGATTGGCATCCTCGAGGCGGTACGTAGTGACCTTCACGCGAATCGGTATTGTGGCCGCGAGCGTGAGGAATTGTTGAATATCCCTGGCCGTAATGTTCGCAACCGACTTGATTTCACGCTCCATCCACAGGTGCTGTTCGTATTGTAGATCGAGCAGGCTGTCCTTGTCCGCCTCCTCTTTGCGGATGGCATTGATTACGAGCCGCCCCCCGGGCGCCAGGTTCGCGAGTGCCTCGACGACCGGTCTCCACGCCGGCGTCGTGTCGATGATCGCATGCAGGGAACTCGGAGATCGCTCATCCGTAGCCCCCGCCCACGCGGCACCGAGGTCGAGCGCGAACTCTCGGGCGGCTGCGTCCCTGGCGAACACGTAGATGTCGCTGGCGGGATACAGGTGCCGGGCGAGTTGCAGGACGAGGTGCCCCGATGCGCCGAAGCCGGTCAGACCGAGACGCTGCCCGTCCGTCAGGCCCGTGAGCCGTAACGCCCGATAGCCGATCGCGCCGGCGCACAGCAAGGGCGCCGCTTCCTCGTCGGACAGTTGATCGGGAATCGGATAGGCATAGCCGTGCGGGACCGTGAGATATTCGGCGTACCCGCCATCCACGTCACGCCCGGTGCCCCGAAACGCCTCGCTCAGATTCTCGTCCGGGCCACCATCCGATGAGTGTATCCAGCCGATGCCCACCCGCGTCCCCTCCGCGAACCCGGAAACGTCCTCGCCGACCCGCGCGACGACGCCGACGACCTGATGGCCGGGGATGACGGGGAGGTTGGGCGGAGGTGTGCGGCCCTCGATTTCGTCGAGTTCCGTGTGACACACGCCACACGCGACTACCCGGACGAGGAGCTCACCGCTGCCGGGTTCCGGAACCGGACGCTCCACCAGTTCCAGCGGCTCCGGCCGCTCGTCCAGCGGTGCGATACTGCTCAGAATCATGGCCCGCATGCAGGAAGGATGAGCAACAACCGAGCCCTGCGGCAAGGGCGACAGTCAGACCTCATCAGAGTATCATCCAACTCGTGTTCGTCGGGATGAACCCTATCCGGGAACTGCACGTGTACAGGTGTGCAACCAGTCTGGACTCCAGCCTTCGCTCCGTGGCAGTGCTCGTTCCGATCATGCTGTGCGCGGGCTGTCTCAACACGCAGTCGGTGGCCTTTCAGGAGGTGCCGGCCGCCACCAACTCTCCTGCCATCGCCTGCCGCGACGCAGCCGAGGCCGATGGCTGGACGGTGCTGGATGTCCATGGCCTCGAGGAGGTGACGGACGGATACTGGGAGGCGCGGGTGGAAGTGCAGGATCCGGAAATGCAGGAGCTGGTCCGCTGCCGCCACAACACGGCGGAAGCGTGGACCGAGATCGTGCGACTCGACGAATAGACGGCCGGCCACATGGCGCCTATCTTCCCGCCCGCCGGCCGCTTCTGTCCGGTCACACATAACCAAACGCAACGCATACGGTGATGATATGCATGACTTCCTGACAAAGCTGGGAATCGAGCTCGAGAATCCGGGAGGATTCGACGGCGAGTGGATCGGCTCGGGCGACCTGGTCAATTCCGTGTCTCCTATCGACGGCGAGGTCATCGCCTCGGTACGCCAGGTTACGGAGGACGAATACGATCGAATCGTCGCCCGCGCTCACGAGGCGTTTCTGGAGTGGCGCAAGGTGCCGGCTCCGAAGCGGGGCGATGTCGTGCGCCAGATCGGCAATCGGCTGCGGGAGTTGAAGTCCGAACTCGGTCAGCTGGTCACGCTCGAGATGGGAAAGATCCGCGCCGAGGGTGAAGGCGAGGTCCAGGAGATGATCGACATCTGTGACTTCGCGGTCGGCCTGTCGCGGCAGCTGTACGGGAATTCCATGCACTCCGAGCGGCCGGACCACCGCATGTTCGAGCAGTGGCATCCCCTGGGCGTGGTCGGAGTGATCAGCGCCTTCAACTTCCCGGTCGCTGTATGGAGCTGGAACGCGGCGTTGGCGGCGGTATGCGGTGACTCCACCTTGTGGAAGCCATCCGGAAACGTCCCGCTTTGCAGCGTAGCGGTCACGAAGATTGCCGAGAGCGTCTGCCGTGAGAATGACGTCGACCCGGCCGTGTTCTCGCTGTGCGTCGGACGCGGATCCGTGATCGGTGAGCGGATGCTGCATGACAAGCGAATTCCTCTGATTTCGTTCACCGGCAGCACCAACATGGGCAGGCACGTAGGAGAGGTCGTCGGGCAGCGTCTCGGCCGCACCATCCTCGAGCTCGGGGGGAACAACGCGATCATCGAGACCACGAGTGCGAATCTCGACCTGGTACTCCCGGCCATTCTGTTCGGGGCCTGCGGCACCGCCGGTCAACGCTGTACGTCCACGAGGCGGATCATCGTCCATGCGTCGATCCGAGAGGAACTGGTCCGCCGACTCGTCCGGGCCTACGACGACTTGCGCATCGGCAACCCGTTGTCGGATGACACACTTGTCGGCCCGGTCGTCACCCACGCGGCGGTCGAGGATCTCCGCAATGCTGCCGAACAGGTGAAACTCGCCGGCGGCGAGATCCTCTATGGTGGTGAGGCGCTCAGCGGGGACGAACATCCGGGGGGTCACTATGTGCGGCCCTGCATCGCCGCGGCGAGAAACGAGTTCGAGATCGTCCAGGAGGAGACGTTCGCTCCGATCCTGTACATCATTTCGTATGGCAGTGAGGGAGCGACCGCCCGCGAGGCCATCGACGAAGTTGATCAGGCGCTCGCGATTCACAATGACGTTCCGCAGGGGCTGTCCTCGGCCATCTTCACCGATAGCGTTCGTGAAGCGGAGTACTTCCTTTCACAGCGCGGCAGCGATTGCGGGATCGCTAACGTCAACATTGGCACCAGCGGCGCCGAGATCGGCGGAGCGTTCGGAGGCGAAAAGGAAACGGGTGGGGGTCGCGAATCCGGCTCCGACGCGTGGAAGGGGTATATGCGCCGCCAGACGAACACGGTGAACTGGGGGACTGAACTTCCCCTCGCCCAGGGCGTCTCTTTCGGCGGCTGACCCGGTCTCCTCGGCACGTTCTGGTACCGTTTATGCAGCCACATGCCGCGGTTGACGAGTCAGTAAACATGCACAGGAGATAAGACGATGACCCTGCGCCGCATTCCCGAGTCGCGTCGTGGTAGTCCGTTGAGCCTCGTGGGAGGATTCGTTCTTCTACTCGGCGCTGCCGCTTGTTCGCAGAACGCCCCGCCCGGAAGTGACTCGACGGAGCCGGTCGTCGGTTCGGAGGCCTCTGTCGTGGTCCCCGAGTCAGGCGCTGACGAGAACGCCAGCACGGCCGCCAGATTTGGCGTCCCGCCGGGCCACCTTCCCCCCGCGGGCCAGTGCCGGGTGTGGATGCCCGGTGAGCCGCCCGGTCAGCAGAAGAAGAAGTATCCGGTGGGACAGTGTTCGACTTTGCGCGCCTCCATTCCGGCGGGTGGCTGGTTGATCTACCGCCCGACGGACAACAAGAAGGAGATTCGCGTATGGGAGTATGGCTCGGGTCGTCAGCTGGTGACCGAGCGAGTGTACAGCGCGATCACCGGCGAACTACTGCGTCAGGTTGAAGGAGGCGATTAACCGTCCGTTCCGGGAACCCTTGCTGCCTCCCGCGCGTTTGTCTCGCCAGATCCAAGTCCGTTTCCATGAACTGGAGGCTGCATGATGTTCCGACGGATTAGCTGGCTCGCTCCCGCCGCTCTCGTGTTGTTCGCCGGCTGCAGCGCGTCGGACGGTACCGAAACGGCGGCTGAGGCGAACCCCTGTGCCGCGAACCCCTGTGCCGCCAATCCCTGCGCTGCGCAGGAGGTGCCGGTTGACGCGATTCGTCAGGGCGACCGCGTGCTGAATGCGCACGGCAACACGGATGCCCAACTCGTCGCTCTCGGTGCTGAACTCTGGTCGGACGCTTCGCTCAGCGGAAACGGGTCCACGTCGTGCAGCACCTGCCACACGGGCGACGGCACGACGGCGATGAACCCGACGTTCGCGCAGCCCTATCCCCACTTCGTGCAGATGGCCAACGATCGCGCCGGGATGGACGAAGTGACGGCGGCGGAGATGGTCCAGTTGTGCATGGCGATCCCCATGGCGACGGATCCGCTGGACTACGACTCCGAGGAACTCGCTGCCCTAACCGCCTACTCGGTCTCGTTACAGGATGGCTTCGTGCCGACCGCGGCGGCGAACCCATGTGCGGCGAACCCATGCGCGGCGAATCCCTGTGCGGCGAATCCCTGCGGCGGTTGACCTGACGGCGGCCGGGTCTCAGTTGAGATTCCGGCCGCTCCTATCTCATCGGAGGTTCCAGCAGCAGCAGGGCGAGTAGCGCGGCTCTCTGCGGCAGGCAATCGAGTTCGACGTGCTCGTTGGGCGCGTGCGCTCCGGCGCCCACCGGTCCAAGCCCGTCGAGAGTCGGAGTGAACTGGCTTGTGAGGTTGCCGTCAGACCCGCCGCCTACAAGCGCTTCCTGCAACTCGAATCCAATGGCGGCCGCGGCGGTACTGGCAGCCTCCCACAGGCGGCGGTTGTCCGGTGTCCGCTCCAAAGGACCACGTTCGATCCCCCCGTCCAGCTCAAGGGATGTGCCCGGGATCTCCGGCTCCAGCGACTCGATGTCTGCCACGACTTCCCGCAGGTCGTCCATGGTCACGCCCCGGAAGTCGATCGAGAATCGGCACTCCGCGGGCACGACGTTGGGTCGCGTGCCGCCCGAGATCTCGCCGACATTGACGCTGATGCCCCGGTCGAGATCGTTGAGAGCCTGGATCCGATCGATCAGCAGCGCCGCCGCGTGGATGGCGCTCGCGCCACCGCCGGGATCCAGGCCCGCGTGCGTGGCCTTCCCGTGTACGGTGGCCAGGTAGCCGCCGTTTCCCTTGCGTGCCGTTTTCAAAGCGCCACCGGGACTCGCTGACGGCTCGATGATGAGCGCGCGGTCCGCGTGACGGGCCAATTGGCCTATGCGCCGCTCGGAGTTCGGGCTTCCGATTTCTTCATCCGAGTTGATGAACGGCACCGGTGCGACCGCCGGTTCGAGACCCAGCTCCCGAAGAGCGCGTAGCGCGAATACCATCTGGACGAGACCGCCCTTCATATCGAAACTGCCCGGTCCATGCAGGCGTCCGTCGTTGAAAGCGACCGGCATCGTGTCCAGCGTACCGACATCCCAGACGGTGTCGGTGAAGAGGTTCAGCAGC
>JARFPW010000052.1 GCA_029288095.1 Gemmatimonadota bacterium | reverse complement strand
GGAGTGTCGCCCTGCATGAGGTTCCGCAGCCTGACGACCGGATGCGCACATTCGGTCCCGTGCTGGCCGAGAACCTGTTGCGTCGGGGTGGTGAAAGCCGGCCGTATCTGGCCCAGAGAGTTGAACTGGAAGCCGTGCCCTGGCAGGGAGACTCCCGTCCGGCGATGGCGGCGACTTACCTCGTGAACGACGACCTCACGGGCGAGTCCCCCTCCAACGCGGCGAGTTCTCTGTTCGTGCTCGCCCGCTACACGCCGGCGAGCGGCTACGCCCCGGACTGGTCGGAAGTGCGCCGGTACGGGAACGGCGAGAGTCGAGAAGCTTTCACATACCTGGGTGCCATCACGACGACAGCGGGGAGAATCGACTTCGTGACCCGACACGGAGAATCCGGCACTTCCCTGGCCGCAAGCGTCGACGCCGACGGCGATCGCGGAATTGACTGGGTGGAGGAGGGAGCCTGCTCCTCGGTGCTGCTGGCCGGATCCGGCACCTCCCCCTGATGGGCCATTTCCTCTGGACATGCGCGACGCTCAGTGACGTGGGTCGCGTACGGCCCACCAATGAAGATTCTTTGTTCACTGACGCCGAATCGGGAGTGTTCGTGGTGGCGGATGGTATGGGCGGACACGCTGCCGGAGAGGTGGCCAGCGCGGTCGCCTCAAAGACGATCGGTGCTGCCGCCGTCGCGGCATGCGGCTCACTCGACGCCCTGCGAGACCAGCTGGTGGCGGCGTTCCTTGCCGCCGGCGACGAAATCTCGCACCAGGTGGAGGAAGACCCCACCAGATCGGGGATGGGGACGACCTGCACGGTGCTCATGCTGCAGGCGGAGGGCCACTTCCTCATCGGCCATATCGGCGACAGCCGTGCCTACCTTCTTCGCAACGACGAATTGCGACGAGTCACCCGGGACCATTCATGGGTGCAGGAACAAGTCGACCGGGGTCTGATCAAGCCGGACGAGGCGATGGGTCACCCACAGTCCAACATCATCACACGCGCGCTCGGCACGGATCCGACGCCCACGCCCGACCTGTACTCCGGAACCGTGCAGGAAGGTGACTCGTTCCTGCTCGCGTCCGACGGGCTTACCGATCTGGTAGACGACGGGGCGATCGGCCGCATTCTGGCGAATGCCGGGACTTCGGAGGAAGCGGCGGAGAGCCTGGTCGATGCCGCGAATCGAGGCGGTGGCTCCGACAACATCACGGTACTGGTCGTCAACGTGGACACGGCCTGAAGGGACAGTCAGCCGCGCGCCAGAACAGCCTCCGCCGAGTGCGCGTCCATTTGAAAGAGATCCAGCAGGGGCTGGGCTTCGATCGGCTCGGAGCGGCCCAGAGTGAATACCCGGAGCACGCGGGTGGTGTGGTGTAGCGATCGTCCGAGCCGAGGCAGGTCGATCAGCCCGATCTCCCCTTCCGACGTAAGACGCTGGACGTCTCCCCGCCGCCGCACCAGCAGCAGCCGCAGCTCCATCATGCGCGGGTTTGAGGGGTAGTCCACCATCACCTCTCCCGGCTGCCTCCCGAGATCGGCCGCGAGCCTGTCTTCCACCCGGCGGACCAGATCCCGTCGTCCGGGAATCCAATCCGCCAGATCGGTTGGAAGCTCGTCGCCGAACAGTTCCAGAGCCCGCTTGGGAAGTCGCCGATGCACGATGCCGTCCAGCAGAGAGGCGAGCACTGGGGTCGCTTGAGGGCCTCCGGCAGCCTTCTGCATTCGCGAAGAGAGCGTTCCCAGCAGCTCTTCGTCCGTCGGACCCGCAAGCTCCTCGCGTCGCAGCAGTCCCACCTCGAGAGATCCCTCTATCAGGCGCCTGAATGCGACGGTCGCGGCCCGCACGGCATGATGCCAGTAGACGTTCCTAAACATCTGGTACTTGGCGAACATCAGGGACTCCAGGGCGCTGATTCCCTTCTCCGTTACCGCCACCTCCAGGGGTTGGTCGACAGATTCCCGCGCCAGGGTCAGCGAATCGAGCAGGCGATCGACATCGACTGCCCCGTAGGGCACCCCGCAGAACAGCGAATCGCGTCGAAGGTAGTCGATCTTGTCCAGGTCCAGGGAGCCGGAAACAAGCCCCTGGAGTGGATGATCGGAGGTGCCTCGAATCAGGGAGTCCACGTGATCGGCCACGTCCGGTCCCACGCCGGAGAGAATCTCCTTGATTGCCGGCGCGGCGAGGAATCTCTCCGCCAACTCCTCATGATGACCCGGGATCGCGTCGGCCTCGAGCTCCTCCATTGCATGGGAGAACGGATAGTGTCCGATATCATGCAACAGGGCGGCCAGGCGAACGACCGGGATACCTGCTTCCTGTTCGACCGAGAGCTCGGCGAGCGCACCCCGCGACCGCAGGGCATCGATCGCTCGTCCCGTGAGATGGTATACGCCGAGGGCGTGGAGGAATCGCGTGTGAAACGCCCCCGGATAGACGAGATGCGCAAATCCCAGCTGCTTGACGTGTCGCAGGCGCTGAAACTCCGGCGCGTCCACTATCGCGGCAGCAGTTCGATCGAGCCCGATGTTTTGCCACAACGGATCTCTGACCATCCGGACGATCCCGCCTTCGTGTCCCCTCATGGCGCGCACGCTGGGGCTCGACCGACGGCTTGTCCAGCCCGGACTTCCAGCCGTGGGAAACCCCGGCAGCCCTCGAAGGTACTTCCCATCGTGATCTCACCAACTTCTGGCGCGCCCGGGTGGCGCGTTCCGGCCGTGACCCGGCTGACCTGCGTCATACTGCTCCTCGCCGGCGTGGGGCGCCCGCAACACGCGTTGGCGCAGACCGCCGTGTGGAACGACGTTCGCAGCCAGGAACTCGCACGCGCCGCGATCGCTGCCAGACAGGCGGGACAGGATAACGACCTCGACCGGTATTCCGCCTATGCAGAGGGTCAGGTCCACTACCTGGCCGAATACGGGGATGAGTCGGGTGACCAGGCAGTTCGGTCGGATCGGATTGCGCTCGAGTTGCATTGGCGTCGCGGGGTCGGTTCGCGTCAGACCATCGTCGGTCGTCGCGAGATGAGTTGGATCCCCACGGACATCGAGTACCACATCGATCATCTCAGTCTCGTCGTCGACAATTTCGGGGACCGGATTCGGATCGGGGACGGCGACGAGGTGCGGGATGTCCTGAGCCCGGTGGCCCCCGGAGCCCCGGAGGTCTACCAGTATCGACTCACCGATTCTCTCAGCATGCGGATTGGTGGCAAGCTCACCGAGCTCTACCGGCTCGAAGTCCGGCCGGTGAGCGTCGACAGTGCCGGAGTGGTGGGCACTCTGGACATCGAAAGGAGCTCGTTCGCCGTAGCCCGGCTGGCCGTCACGTTCACTCCTGTGTCATACGTCGACCCGACGGTCCGATCGGTTAGCGTAGACCTGCAGAACGCTCTCGTGCACAACCTCGTCTGGCTGCCCGCCGTGCAGCATGTGGAAGTACGGCGGCAGATTCGATTCCTCGATCTCCCGTTTGGCGGGACGATCCGGGCCAGCTACCGGGTGTTGAGTTGGGATCTGAACCCCCCGCGGGACGTGTGGATACCACTGGGTCACCGCGTCGATGCGGTGGAAAAGGCTGAACTGGGACGATACATGGGCTGGCGCACCGAGGAGGCGGACGGAGCGCCGGAACTTCTCCGGGCAGATTCAGCCCTGTTCGAACGAATCCGTTCCGAGGCAACCCGTGTCGTGCGTGGTCGCTATCTCGGGGGCACCTCGCGCCTCAGGCTGCAGGCACCGGCCACCTCATCCCTGCTCCGCGTCCGACGCGCTGAAGGTCTCTACCTGGGAATCGGGGCCCGGTTCGATCTGGACGGACACTGGTACGCGACTGCAGGCAGTGGATACGCGTTCGGGGCCGATCGAATTGAAGGCTCCGGACGCGTAGGGGCACGGTTCGGCGAGCTTCGTTTCGGACTCGAAGGCTTCGTAGACCGCCCCGCCGACATCGGCCCGTGGTCCGTGGCTTCCGGGGTCACGGCAACTGGAGGAGCTCTGTTTCGGGGAGAAGACTTCCTCGATCCGTTCTTCGAAACCGGCGTGCAGGCATGGGTGAGCATTCCGATCGGCGGTGGTACCGGCCGTATCTCCGCTACGACGTCTCGGCACGACGAGGCTACTCTGTCGTTGAATCCGGTGGGCGACGCCCAACCCCGCGCCCTCACACCGATAACGACCGGCAGAGACACTCGCGCGACCGTGAGTTGGAATCGACACCTGGCACCATTCGCCGGGTCCAAGATCCGGGCCGACATGACGGCCGATCTCGCTGCCGGCGGCGACTTCAGCTATACGCGATGGGTAGCAGAATTCCGAGCCGTACCGACGGAACCGGATGCCGAGTGGGGATGGGAGGGCCATGGCGGGTTCGCCCTGGTCACCGGAGACGCACCTCCGCAGCGCCTGCTGCTGGTCGGTGGCCGCGGTACGTTGCCCGGATACGACTTCCGCATGTACGCGGGGCAAACTGCAGCGTTTGCCCAGGTGGTCCTGTCCCGCACGTTGATGTTTCCCTGGCTTCGCCTGCGGGCGCTGGGGGCGATCGGCTGGACGATGCTCGACGAGATCGACTCCGAGTTCGCCCGGCTCGGCTTCACGGATTCCGATGGACCCGAGGCCTCTGTGGGTGGCGGTGTCTCGCTCGTGCACGACTTGATCCGGGTGGAAGCGGCGCACGGGCTCGGAGACGACGGAGTCTGGGAATGGATGCTCTCGATCAACCCTCAGTTCCGGGCACCGCTGTAGGCCTGATCAGCTTCCCTTGCTCAGATACCAGCTCTTGCCAACACCGATGTCGATCTTGAGGGGAACATCGAGTCGGATCGCACCTTCCATGGACTCCCGGACGATCTCCCGCAGTTGATCAGTAAAGCTCTCAGGGGTCTCGAACAGCAGCTCGTCGTGGACCTGGAGCAGCATGTTGGCGGGTGTCGGCCGAAGGTGCTCGTGTAACCGAATCATTGCGAGCTTGATGAGGTCGGCCGCGGTTCCCTGAATCGGTGAGTTGGTCGCCGTCCGCTCCCCGAGACCGCGCACGCCCGGATTCCGTGCGCGGATCTCCGGAATGTACCGGCGCCGGCCAAGCAGGGTCTCCACGTAACCCAGAGTCCTGGCCTGCTCTTTCATCGATTCCAGGTAGCTGGCGACTCCCTCGAAACGCTCGAAGTAGCTTTCGATGAACTCGGCAGCATTGGTCCGACTGATGCCCAGTTGCGCTGCGAGAGCTACGGGACCCTGTCCGTAGATGGTCGCGAAATTGATCGTCTTGGCCTGGTCTCGCATGCCGGGTGACACCTCTGCGGCCTCTACGCCGAAGATGCGCGCCGCCGTCTCACAGTGAATATCCCGGTCTTCCCTGAACGCGGTGACGAACGCCGGGTCTTCGCTGAGGTGCGCGAGGACGCGCAGCTCGATCTGTGAGTAATCGGCCGACAGGAATACGTGACCGTCAGCGGGCACGAACCCTTTTCTGATCTCCCGACCGAGAGAAGATCGGATCGGTATGTTCTGGAGGTTGGGATCGCTCGATGACAGACGACCGGTCGCCGCGACGGTCTGATTGAAGCTCGTGTGGATGCGGCCGGTGGCCGGGTCGACCATCAGCGGCAGCTTTCTCACGTACGTCGAATCGAGCTTGTCCAGTTCCCGATGCTCGAGAATCAGCCTGGGAACGGCATGGCCTTCGGCGGCCAGTGCCCCGAGCACGGACTCGTCGGTGGAGGCCCCGGTCTTGGTCTTTCTGGAAACGGGAAGTTGCAGCGTCTCGAACAACAGCGTCCGCAGCTGCGGTACGGAACGCAGGTTCACTTCGCCTCCGGCGAGGGCGTAGAT
>JARFPW010000332.1 GCA_029288095.1 Gemmatimonadota bacterium | reverse complement strand
TTTCGGAGGGCCTCCGGGGCGAGGACGTGACCGATCAGGTGTCGATCGACAGCCGTCTGATCGGGATGGACGGCACGCCCAACAAGAGCCGGCTCGGCGCCAACGCGATACTCGCAGCGTCCATGGCCGTAGCCCGTGCCGGGGCAGCCGTCCGCGACGTGCCGCTCTACCGTCATCTCGGCGAGGGCGCCAGGCTGCCGGTGCCGATGATGAACATCCTGAATGGCGGAGCCCACGCCGACAATAGCGTAGATATCCAGGAGTTCATGGTCGTACCGGTCGGAGCACCAACTTTCGCCGAGGCGCTGCGCGCGGGCACCGAGGTGTTTCACGCGCTGCGCAGCCGGTTGAGCGCGGCTGGACTGTCTACGGCGGTTGGAGATGAGGGAGGCTTCGCGCCCAACCTCGCCTCCAACCGGGATGCCCTGGATTTCATCATCCAGGCGATCGACGACGCGGGGTACGAGGCGGGCGCCCAGGTGGCCTTGGCGATCGATTCAGCCGCTACCGAGTTCTACGAACCGGACGCAGGCACTTATGAGTTTCAGAGCGCCGGAGAAGCCGGCAGCAAGTCAGCCGAGGAACTCGTAGCGATGTACGGCGAGTGGACGACCGCCTATCCGATCGTCTCCATCGAAGATGGACTCGCCGAAGACGACTGGGACGGCTGGTCGGTACTCACGCGCGAGCTGGGCGAGAAGGTCCAGCTGGTCGGCGATGACCTGTTCGTGACCAACGTGGGGCGTCTGCGGCGGGGGATCCAGGCGCAGACTGCCAATTCGATCCTGATCAAGTTGAACCAGATCGGTACCGTGACGGAGACCCTGAGCGCCATGCGCGTGGCAACCGCGGCTGGATATACGTCGGTCGTATCGCACCGCTCCGGTGAGACGGAGGATACATTCATCGCTGACCTTGCGGTGGCGACCGGAGCGGGCCAGATCAAGACAGGATCGGCGTGTCGATCGGAGCGCGTCGCCAAGTACAATCGACTGTTGCGAATCGAGGAGGAACTCGGGAGCATGGCCGAGTACTCAGGTAGCACCACGTATGGGTGAGCGAATGAAGCGGCTGGGGTACAGACTGGCAATCGCCGGGTTCGTTCTCTCGGGAGCGTACTATGGGCTGTACGGCGGGGTATACAGCGTGATGGACATCCGATCGATGCAGACTGAGCGCGCTGATCTGATCGAGGCTGTAGACTCACTCGTGTCGCTCACCGACTCACTGGTCCAGCGTGGTGACAGTCTCGCAACTGACCCGGCAGCCATCGAGCGAGTAGCCCGGGAAGAGTATGGCTTCGTGAAGGACGGGGAGCTCCTCGTCCGTTTCGTGCCGGGGTCGGAAGGTGCCGAAACCGATCTTGACGATTGACGAATCCGCGTCTTACAATGGTCGGTCCTCGATGCGGGGTGGAGCAGTCTGGTAGCTCGTCGGGCTCATAACCCGAAGGTCGCAGGTTCGAATCCTGCCCCCGCTATCTAACGGCCGGAGTCCGCTCCGGCCGATTCAGTATCAGGCAGGGTAGCTCAGTTGGTCAGAGCGGGGGACTCATAAGCCCTAGGTCGCGGGTTCGAATCCCGCCCCTGCCATTGCAGGACAGCGACTTAGCTTTCGCCTGTGTCCAGGATGTGTCCGCACCAGTCTGCCCCAGTCCCCAGTTAGTCTCGTCCGGCGCTGTTATTTCGGAGTAATCAGTCGTATATTCTTTCTGTTTGGTCCAAAATTCTCTTATCTGGTAGCCGTTGACGGACCCTGCCCCGAGCCCGCCGGCGGCACAGCCGCTAGGAGGTTCCGATGAGCCAGATAATTCCCCGTATCGCCTTATTGTCCCTGCTCGCTGGCGTAACTGTGCTGATTGCGTGCGGGGATACGCCGACCAGTCCCATGACCGACGCCACGGCCTCTGGCGAAGTCGCCGAGGCTCCCAGTCACCCGATGTTTGCGGTGAATGAGAACGACTGGTTCACCCTGCCGTGGGAGGCGGAGTTCTGTGGTGAAGTTTTGCAGGCTGAGCTACGGGTTCACACACTCGGGTCATACACCGAAGCAGCCAGTGGTAACCTTAACTTCAAGTACTTCGTATTCGTCCACGGAACCGCAGTAGGCTTGACGACCGGATACGACTATGTGTGGAACGACGTTTGGCACGTGGAACACGTGACCACGGCTCCAGCAGGATTCCCATACACTTTCCACTACACCGACAACTGGGTGATAATCGGCAAGGGTCGGGCGCCGAACTTCAAAGAGAAGGTGACCATTCAGGTCACGGTCAATGCGAATGGTGACGCGACGGCCGATGTGCTCAACGCGACAACGAGCTGTAAGTAACCGGAAGGAATGACCGGCACGGCGTTTTCGTGTTGATATAGGAAGGGCGTCAGGTCCCCCGAGCATCGGGAGGCTTCCGTAGCTCCCCCGTTTGGTAGCGCCCGGTAATCTCGCCGGGCGCTCCGCCTGTTAGTGACCAAGGTCGAGCCAAACCGCGACGCAGGCCCGTTTGTCCAGGTTATGTCTGGAGGGCGGCGAAAGGTGGCGGAAATCTAGTGAGTCCCGTCCCGCCTTCCCGGGGAACCCCTGCGCGTTAGCCCTGTTATAGAGTGGTAGGAAGCACAAAGCGACATGGTAACCGGAGGGACGGATGTTGATCCGCAGGCCGGCAGATGTGAAATCCTCGGAGATCACTCCGTACGATACATATCTGAATCGAAGGCATTTCATCGGTCGTTCGGCGATGGCCGCCGTCGCGGCAGCGACCGTCCCGGGAGCACTCATCGCTTGCGATACAGATGCGGCGTCCGGGCGAGCCCAGGGTGCGACCGGACAGGATCGGGACTGGTCGAAGACGAAATCGGAATTGGGCGAGGAACTTACGCCCTACGAGGACGTCACGGGGTACAACAACTTCTATGAGTTTGGTACGGGGAAGGACGACCCGGCAAAGAACGCTCATACCCTGAAGCCCCGGCCCTGGTCGATCGCCGTCGAGGGACACGTCGCCAACCCCGCGGTCTACGATCTGGAAGACTTCATCGCTCCGCTGAACATCGAGGAGCGCGTCTACCGGCTGCGCTGCGTCGAAGCGTGGTCGATGGTGATCCCATGGCGTGGGTTTCCCCTGTCGGATCTGATCCGACGTGTCGAACCGACGTCGCAGGCAAAGTACCTCGAGTTCACGACTCTCCTCGATCCCGTGCAGATGCCCGGCCAGCGTCGCCGGGTCATCGACTGGCCCTACGTCGAGGGGCTCCGCCTGGATGAGGCCATGAACCCGCTGACCTTGATGGCGACGGGCCTCTACGGGCGGGACCTCCCGAACCAGAACGGAGCGCCGTTGCGGCTGGTCGTCCCGTGGAAATACGGATTCAAGAGCATCAAGTCGATCGTCAAGATCCGGTTCGTCGAGCAACAGCCGCTCAATACCTGGCAGCAGATGATTCCTTCGGAATACGGCTTCTTCGCGAATGTGAACCCGGAAGTGGATCACCCCCGCTGGAGCCAGGCTCGGGAGCGTCGCCTCGGGGAATTCAGGCGCCGGCCGACGTTGATGTTCAACGGCTACGCCGACCAGGTAGCAAGCATGTACACCCTTCTCGACCTGAGGAAGTACTTCTGACTGGTAGACGATTCGGTGAAAAGGCCGTTCGTCCGCTGTTGTGGATCGGAGCGGCTCTCCCGGCGGTCTGGCTCGCCGCTGACTTTCTGCGCGATGAGCTTGGTGCCAACCCGATTGAAGAAGTCCTGCACCGTCTGGGTTGGTGGGGACTGGTATTCCTGACCCTGAGTCTCGCGGTCACGCCGGTCCGGCGGCTGACCGGTTGGAATCGGCTGATTCGCCATCGCCGATTTCTAGGGCTGTGGGCGTTTTCATACGTGACCGCCCATTTCCTGTCATACATCGTCCTCGACCAGTTCTTCGCCTGGTCATTCATCCTGGAGGACATCGCCGAGCGGCCGTTCATCATGTCGGGCTTCGCCGCCTGGTTACTGCTGGTTCCGCTGGCGGTGACATCGACCAAAGGCTGGATTCGCCGTCTTGGAAAGCGCTGGACCAGGCTTCACCGGGTCGTGTACGTCGCGGCGCTTCTCGGCGCGCTTCATTTCTACTGGAAGGTGAAGGCGGATGCGCAGGAGCCGCTGGTGTTCGCCCTTATCCTGGTTGTGCTGTTGCTGCTGAGGACCCCGGCTGTCCAGCGTCGAGTGGCGGCTCGGAAAGCGGCTACCAGATCCAGAAACGACTAACGCGACGACCCCCGTTCAGGGAGCCGCCGCGTTGGCAGCCGGTAGAGAGCCGGACCCTAGGCGTCGCGCAGGGGGACCATGACCTGCGGTCGCTTTCGGGTCACAACTCTCTCCAGGCTGGCGGCGGAACGAATTCCGTTCCACGCCAAGGTGCCGTCGATGGCTCGCCCATCGGCACTCAGTCGACCGGTGAATTCCGTCCCACCGGCTGTGGCAAGGCACAGTTCGCCGTCCTCAAAGGTCAGGCTGGTCACCTTCTCGATG
Organism: Gemmatimonadota bacterium; assembly: GCA_029288095.1. Classification (GTDB taxonomy): domain Bacteria; phylum Gemmatimonadota; class Gemmatimonadetes; order Palauibacterales; family Palauibacteraceae; genus JARFPW01. The sequence goes on along the minus strand of JARFPW010000332.1, from coordinate 5,033 downwards.
CTGGAACCAGTCTCGTCCCTCAACATCACACGGGCCATCAGGCCCGAACCAGCCTGCCTGAACTCAAAGAATGAGGCGACCGGGTTATCGCTCCTGGCTTCATCAGCCGGAGATTCCGCGACCCACGTCCACACTCCTACGATGTCCCCGGTCACCTCGAAAACGTTGCTCTCCAGGCCGGCCTGACCGACCTCACCCGCCAACCACGTCCCCACTACGATCACCACCGCGGAGAGCAGCGTCCGCAATCCCTCGTTGTAGTTTGACCTGACGTACCGCATCGTTCTTCCTTACAAACGGCCGCGACCGGCGGCCAGTAGCGTGTCAGAGACGCCCTACCAAAGAGCAACAGGTGTGCCATGGAGTGACTATCCTATAAAACACTATACATCATATAGTTAATGAGTATTCGCGATGTCCTCGGTAGCGGCTGTCTCGTCCGGGGATGGGACCGACTGTGCCGGAACCGGACAGTTTCCGTCGCTTGCCCGAGTCGCGGAGTCAGCGGTAGAATTGAGCCTACGATTCGGAGACTCCGGATTGTGATTCACGCGGTGTCCGGGAGTCACTACAGTGTCGAACATCCCAGAGAGCTTCATTGTGATCGGTATCATCACGGCGATTCCGGTCGCGGGCGTCATCGTGGCGCTTATCGCCGCCCGCATTCCCTCCACGCGCGCGGATTCCTGACCGACCAGGCTGACCGGCCGCTCGGGTTAGCTCACAAGCCGGTCACGCCCGGCGGCGGTCACTCAAACACCCTGCCGCGATGACTTCTTCCGACACGCACATTCTGATGCTCCGGCTTGCCGGCGAACTGGCGATCAAGGGACGACGAACTCGCCGCCGCTTCCAGCAGAAACTCGTGCGTAACATCAAGGATGCCTACCGCGAGGCGGGTTGTGAGTGCACAGTTCGGGAGGAATGGAGCCGCCTGTTCGTAGAGACTGACTGCAAAGCGGAAGACGAACCCTTGTCGCGCGTCTTCGGACTCAGCTCGTGGTCGCGTATCGACTCCATCATCCCGGCCCGTCTCGACGAGATCGTTGCCAGGGGCGTCGAGCTGTACGGCGACCGCGTGCAGGGACTGACCTATGCCGTCCGGGCGCGGCGCAGCGGTCGGCACGGATTCAGATCGATTGATGTGATGCGGCAGTTGGGGGCTGCGCTGAATCCCGGCGCCACCGTGAACCTCGACGATCCCGAGGTCGAGGTCTGCGTCGAAATCAGGGATGAACATGCCTATCTGTTCGCCGGTCGCTCTGAAGGTGCGGGCGGGCTGCCACTCGGCATCGAGAGTCGTGCCGTGGCCCTTCTGTCAGGTGGTTTCGATTCGGCGGTAGCTTCCTGGATGCTCCTCCGCCGCGGTGTGGCGCTGGACTACGTGTTCTGCAATCTGGGAGGAGATGCCTACCGAAGGATGGTTCTCGAGGTGGCTCAGTCGCTGGCCCAACGCTGGAGCTACGGCACGAAACCGCGGCTGTACACGGTCGAGTTTGGTCCGGTCGTGGAGCAACTCCGGGAAGTAGTCGGAAGCTCATATCTGCAGGTGGCCCTGAAACGTCAGATGTATCGGGCGGCAGAGGCCATCGCGCTCCGCCGGCGCGCGGATGCGATCATCACCGGCGAGGCGGTAGGCCAGGTATCTTCACAGACGCTGGCCAACCTCAGAGCGATTGACGGGGCGGTGTCGCTTCCCGTGCTCAGGCCGCTCATCGGGGCGGACAAGGAGGAGATCGTCGCGTCAGCGCGCCGCATAGGGACGTATGAACTTTCGGCTCGCGTCCGCGAGTACTGCTCGATCAGCGACGGTCGCACAGCCACCGCGGCTCGCCCCGAAACGCTGGAGCGCGAGGAAGTGGGGCTGGATCCACACGTACTCGAGCAGGCAGTGGCGGAAGCGGTGGATGTGGGATTGCGAGGTCTCAGGATGGATGCCATCGTCGCCGCCGGGCTGTTTACGGACCAAGTGCCGGCCGGTGCCCTGGTCATCGATCTCAGGGATGCGGAGGAGCCACCGATGCCGATAGACGGAGTTTTGCGGTACGAGCCCGACGAACTCGAGAGCCGGTTTGCGGACTTCGATCGGGCGATCCCGGTCGTGCTCGTCTGCCCGCAGGGAATGGTGAGCGCGCAAATCGCCGAGCGCATGCAGCAGGCGGGGTTTGAGGCGTACAGCCTTCGGGGCGGTATCCGCAAACTGCTGCGTCTGTATGAAGCGGAGAAGGCAAGCCCGTGAGCGAATCTTCCGGTGACGCGCTTTTGGCGAGCCTCCAATCCGGGGAACTGCCACGCCACGTGGCAGTGATCATGGACGGGAACGGCCGGTGGGCGGCCGACCGCGGCCTGCCACGCTGGCGTGGTCATCGCGAAGGCATGCGGGCCGTACGTCGCACCGTAGAGGCAGCCCTGGAACTCGGCATACCGTACCTCACGTTGTACGCGTTTTCGCTCGAAAACTGGTCACGCCCCGAGCAGGAAGTGGGGGCCCTGATGCACCTGCTGAACGAGTTCGTGGAGCGAGAGATCGATGATCTGCGGCAGCAGGGAGTGCGAGCCCGCGTCTTCGGAGATCGTGAGCGCCTGCCCCCGACGTCGAGGTCTTCGGTCGAGACTCTCGAGGCAGACACCGCAGAAGGGACCCGGCTCAATCTGAACGTGGCGATCAGTTACGGATCGCGCGACGAGATCGCGACGGCGGCGCGGCGGCTCGCCGCGCTGGCAGCCGAGGGACGGCTTGATCCGGCAGACATCGATTCGGTGCGGTTTGCCGAGGAACTCTACACGGCCGGCTGGCCGGATCCCGATCTGCTCGTCCGGACATCGGGCGAGATGCGCGTATCGAACTTCATGCTCTGGCAGATCGCCTACGCGGAGATTCACGTGACCCCGGTGTTGTGGCCCGACTTCGGGCGAGAAGAGCTGTTTGCCGCGGTCGCCGACTTTCAGAAGCGGGAACGCCGCTTCGGCGGTGTCACATCCTGATGGGGGCCAACCTGGCGCGTCGGCTGGCAGTCGCCGCCGTGGGAATCCCCCTCGTACTGATCGTGGCCTGGTGGGGTGGGCTCGCGATGGCGGTCGGTCTCGGAGCGCTCGCCGCAATTGGCGTGTGGGAGTTCGGCCGAATGGTGGCGGCGACGGGAGCCCGGTTCCTGTTTCCCGTCGCGGCCGCTGCCGCCGCTGCCATGCCGTACGTCGCGTGGGCGGTGGGTGCCCCCGGAATGATAGTCCTTCTGACTGTGCTGTTGCTCACGGTCTCGGCCACGGCGGCGCTGCGGATTCCGCCGGAGGAAGGACCGTTTCGCGCCGCGGCCCTGAGCTTCGCCGCGGCCGCATACGTTGGCGGCCTCCTGTCGTATGGTCTGCTCCTCCGTGAAACGCTGGTTGCCGACCATGGTCTGGGCTTCGCCCTGTTCCTGCTACCCGTTGGCGTGACCTGGCTGGCCGATACGGCGGCCTACTTCGGCGGCAAGGCACTGGGTCGTCGTCCACTGGCGCCGATCGTGAGCCCGAACAAGACGATCGAGGGCGGTATTGCTGCACTCGTGGCCGGACCGCTGGGTGGCCTCGCCCTGGCCTGGCTGTTCATTACGGAGGTGGCGGCTCTGGGAACCGCCAGCGTTGCCCTGCTGGGCCTGGTGGTCGCAGCGGCCGCTATCCTGGGCGATCTCGTGGAGTCGGCGATCAAGCGCGAGTGCGGAGTCAAGGACTCCTCCGGGCTTCTGCCCGGGCACGGAGGCTTGCTGGATCGCATGGACTCTCTTCTGTGGGCGATCCCGATAGCCTATCTCAGCCTGCGCACACTTCTCTGATGGTAGAGCGCCGTGGCGTGGTCGTGCTGGGGGCGACGGGTTCGGTCGGAAGGTCGGCCTGCAACGTGCTGAGGAGGCACGCGGATCGTTTCCGGGTCGTCGGACTGAGTGCCGCACAGAATTCCGATGCGCTCGACATGCTGGCGGCCGAATTCGAACCGGAGTTCGCGGTTCTGGCCGGGGGTGACGCCGACACTCACGAAGCGGCATGGACGGGTGAATGGCGCTACGGCCCTGCCGCACTCATCGAGGCCGCCGCCGACCGGCGGGCCGACATCGTGGTAAATGCGCTGGTAGGATCGGCCGGACTCGAGGCGACACTAGCCGCGCTCGGGGCAGGGAAGCGACTCGCTCTGGCCAACAAGGAATCTCTGGTAGCGGGCGGTCCCCTTGTCGTGCAAGCCTGGCGCGATGGGACGGGAGACATCCTCCCCGTAGACAGCGAACACAGCGCGATACACCAGTGCCTCGCGGGGCGCCCGTCCAGCGAGGTGCGGCGCCTGATCCTGACGGCGAGCGGCGGGCCGTTTCGGAAGACCCCGGCGAGCGAATTCACGGAGATTCGATGTGCCGACGCACTCGCACATCCGACCTGGGATATGGGGTCGAAGATCACCGTGGACTCGGCTACGCTTGCCAATAAAGCACTGGAAGTAATTGAAGCACACTTACTATTTGATATTGCATTAGACAGTATTGAAGTAGTTGTACATCCCACGTCGATCATCCACTCCATGGTCGAATTTCGGGACGGCTCGACGATGGCTCAGCTGGGCTTTCCGACGATGGAGGTCCCGATCCTGTACGCGCTCGCCGCGCCGGAAAGATTGCCCAACGAGTTCGAACCATTCGACCCGGTCGCGGCAGGCCCGCTGGAATTCGAACACGTGCGGCACGACGCCTTCCCGATGTTCGAGCTCGGGCTCGCTGCTGCTCGAACCGGAGGCACGGCGCCGGCGGCCTATAGTGCGGCAAATGAAATCGCTGTCGCCGCATTCCTGGAGGGAGAATTGCCGTTTACCGGCATTCCCGAGGTCGTGGATGCCGTCCTGGGGTCGTGGGAAGGCGGGCCGGCCGATAGCGTACAGGCTGTGGTGGTGGCGGATTCCGAAGCGCGCCGACAGGCGATGGAAGCCGTCGGGAACCGCCGGAACCGCTAGGGGTGCTACTGTCGGACTTTCAAACTGCGCGGAGCTGAATACGGCCTGTCTCTTATACACA
>JARFPW010000316.1 GCA_029288095.1 Gemmatimonadota bacterium | reverse complement strand
ATGCGGTACAGAGTATCCTTGAGCGTGTAGTTCTTGACTGTCGCCTGGACGAGATTCGAATTCGGGATGATCAGGTCTTCCGCGTTGAGCCCGCGCGCGAGCGTCGACCGGATGCCCAGTTCCCGGCTCCGCATGATGCGACCGTCAACCTCGAGGATGTCACCGGGTTTGATCGTGCGTTCGAACAGCAGGATCACCCCGGACACGTAATTCGCGGTGATGTTCTGCATCGCGAATCCGATGGCAACGGCGAACACGGCGCCTGCGGCGAATAGGGCGGTAAGTTGGATTCCGAGAGTACCGAGAGCGATCGTAAACCCGAGAAACAGGATCGTGTAGTGGACGAGGCGCGCCGTCACCGCCATCGAACCCTGCTCCGGAACGCTGCGCTCCTTCACCATCCGCAGCATCGTCCGACGAATGAGCCACGACAGCCAGAACGTGAGCACGACCACCACGGCGGCAGTGAGCAACGTACCTACCGTCAGGGGAGTCTCTCCGACTCGCAGGAGTTCGATGTCGAGGACGTCGCGGATGCGGGCCAGTATTTCCTGCATCGTCATGCGGGATCGATCCGTTTCGGGTACGCGTCGCTGACCGGTTCGGGGTAGAATAGTAGGCGGGACAGGCCGTCGCACGGGTAAGCCACACATGACTATCAGGAGGGCCCGGCGGATGACGCAAAACAGCATCAACCCGGCAACCGGCGTGTGCTTCGAGGAGTACGCGTCGCTTAACGAAGGACAGATTCGGGCGGCCCTGGCCGACGCAACGGCTGCTTTCGAAAGCTGGCGGGAGCTGTCGTTCACGGCGCGTGCCAAGCCATTGCTGCGGGCAGCCGAACTGCTCGAACAGGATGCGGATCGGTACGGCAGGCTGATGGCGGAAGAAATGGGCAAGCCCGTCGGAGAAGGCCGGGCCGAGGCCGGAAAGAGCGCCTGGGTCTGCCGGTACTATGCCGACAACGGAGCCCGGTTTCTCGCACCGGAGCCGGTGGAGACGGAGGCCGCGCGGAGCCTGGTAACGTTCCGCCCGTTGGGTCCGGTCCTGGCCATCATGCCGTGGAATTTCCCGTTCTGGCAGGTCTTCCGTGCCGCCGCGCCCGCGCTGATGGCGGGCAACACGATGCTCCTGAAGCATGCGGCGAACGTCCCGGGCTGTTCCCTGGAGATCGAACGGATCTTCACGGCCGCCGGCCTTCCAGAAGCCGTATTTCAGAGCCTCCTGGTGGGCAGTGACCGGGTGGCCGATCTGATCGGCGATCCCGCGATCCGGGGAGTAACACTGACCGGGAGCACGCCCGCGGGTCGGGCCGTCGCGTCCTCGGCGGGTAGGCACCTGAAGCCGTGCGTGCTGGAGCTTGGAGGAAGTGATCCGTACGTCGTCCTGGGAGATGCCGACGTGGCCGCGGCCGCAGAAGTGTGTGTCACGAGCCGGCTCATCAACACTGGCCAGAGCTGCATCGCGGCGAAGCGGTTCATCGTCGTGGACAACGTGCGGGAAGAGTTCGAGGCCGAGGTGGTCCGGCGAATGGCCGCGATCACCTGGGGTGACCCCTCCGAGCCGGGTTCCGATATCGGTCCGTTGGCGCGAACTGACCTGCGCGACAGCCTTCACGACCAGGTGGCCCGGAGTGTCGCGGCGGGCGCCCGTTGCCTGCTGGGTGGAACGAACCCCGGGGGACCTGGAGCCTTCTATCCGCCGACGGTACTGACCGACGTGCAGCCGGGAAATCCGGCCTACGAGGAGGAGCTGTTTGGTCCGGTGGCCGCCATTCTGCCGGTGGCTGACGACGAAGCCGCGATCGAAACCGCGAACGACAGCTCGTTCGGTCTCGGGGCGGCCGTGTTTACTTCGGATCCGGTGCGCGGCGAACGAATTGCCACTGATCGGCTCGAGGCCGGTTGTTGCTTCGTGAACGACTTCGTGAGGTCAGACCCCCGTCTGCCGTTCGGCGGGATCAAGGACAGTGGATTCGGGCGCGAACTGTCACAGTTCGGGATCCGCGAGTTCGTCAACGTCAAGACGGTTGTGGTGGCCGCGTAGGCAGCCGGAGCGCGTTGCCGCTAGCGAATCTCGAACCGGACCGGAATCGGCACGGTCGCCTCCGATATCAACTCGGATTGACCGAGCCGCAGGCCCTGGATGGCCGTGTCCGGCAGGCGGGAGACCTCCTCCGGTCTCAGCTCCGGACTGAGGCGGAACCGGGCCTCGAAATCCTCCTCGACCAGTACTCCCCCCTGGCCACTCAACACGGTCTGACGGTAAACGTCACGCATCCCGGCCACGTTGATCGGAATGCGCTCGACGGCGGACTCGCCCGGGAGTTCCAGGCGACGGGCTCCCGCATCGAGTTCCGTGTCGTAGACCGACTCCCTGATCGTCCACTCCAGCGTGTAGGCGCCTTCGCGGTCGCCCTCGATGGATACGCTCAGGACAGAACCGTCCACCCGGGAGGCCGCCGGATCGATGCGGTGAACCCTCTCCGAAAGCTCGGCGAGCTGATTCACCTCAGCCCGCCGGTCGGCGCGCTCGGCACGGTCTCGCAAAGATCCCGCCATCACGGCGGACACGCCGACGACAGCTGCGACCACGGCAAGCGCCAGGACGGTCCAGCCGCGCCGTCGCGCGCGCAGCCGCTGCCGGCCCTCGCTCTCGAACGCGATGCCCATGCGACGGCCCAGCCAGCCAAGCAGAAAGGCCGGCACCAGGCCTGCCGCGATCGTCGTGGCAAGGATGGCCGGCCCGGCGGCCGCGGGCCACGGATCGTCACCGAATACGAACAGCCACCCGACACCGAACAGGAACGCAGCCGTTTCCAGCGCGACGGCAAGGCCTACGAGAAGGCCCCAGGACAGCCCGGCCAGCGTCCAGATCGTTCGAGTTTTCAAAGGCATTTCTCTCACCGTGGTCTGATTCAGCCTTCGACGCGCTCAACCTAATGGACGCCGCCACGCCTTGCAGGGTACGGCAGAGATTCGCGGTATTCCGCCGCACGCCGGACGGCCGCTCGTACGCTCGCTTCCAGAGCGGGCCACAAGTGAGTTTAGCGAGCCAGGAATCCGCCCGCCCCCAAGTTGCACCCATAACTGAATACCTGACAACAGATTGTGAGATTAACCACGAGGCTGACCCGCGTTTGGGAGGCCTGCGGCCCTCGCCCGATTTCGGGTGACGAAGCGGGCGAACGTGCCGTGCGGACCGTTGGTCCGGTGCTTGCGGGCAGGACCCTGAGTACTTCAGTCTTGTGGCTATCGCGCCGTTTGGGCGCATTCGTTTGATGTTTTGCCAAATGGAGGAAGCACCGTGAATCGATCGCGCGTTCGCCCGAGTGACCGCGTCAGGGTCGTCGCAACGCTGGCTGTAGTTGGATTGTTTGCAGCCTGCACCAGTTCCAATGAGAACTGCGACGTCACCGACACGTGCCCCAATACGGCGCCCAGCGCCTCTATCACGTCTCCCGCCAACGCTTCGATGTTCGACGAATTCGTTGCCGTGGCGTTCGCCGGGTCCGGATCGGACGCGGAGGACGGCAGCCTCACCGGGGCCTCCCTGGTGTGGACGTCCGACCTCGATGGACCGATCGGCACGGGCGTCTCGTTCAATAAGGCCGACCTCTCGGTGGGCGTTCATACGATTACGCTCACCGCAACGGACAGCGAGGGCGCGACGGGAACCGCTTCGATCACGGTGACGATTGTGCTGGTGCCGAATGACCCGCCGGTGCCGACCATTACGGCACCGCTCACGGGTGGCTCGGCAGCACCCGCCGCGAACGTCTCGTTTGCCGGAAGCGCGACCGATACCGAGGACGGCTCGATCACCGGGGCGGCGCTCGTATGGACTTCCAGCCTCGACGGGGTCATCGGGACCGGAGTCGCGTTCTCGACAACCACGCTGTCGGGCGGCATTCACACGATCACGCTGACCGCCACCGACAGCCAGGGTGCGACGGGCACGGATGCAATCCTGTTCACGATCACGGGTGGTGGCACGCCGGTGGTCGCGATTAACGCCCCGATCAACCAGGGCAGCGGAGCCCCGCATACGGTGCTCGAGGCCGCCAGCGTGACGTTCACCGGAACCGGTTCCGATCCGGAAGACGGCACCCTGACCGGCGCGTCCCTCGTGTGGACGTCGAACGTGGACGGCCAGATCGGCACCGGCGAGTCGTTCTCGACTTCGGCGCTGAGTGACGGCATGCATACCGTCACGCTGACCGGCACTGACAGCGACACGAACGAAGCCAAGGCGACGAGGCTGGTGA
>JARFPW010000256.1 GCA_029288095.1 Gemmatimonadota bacterium | reverse complement strand
CTCGACAGCCGCCGCGGTGTCGCCCTGCCGCATGTGCAGGTCGCCGATCCTGTTGTAGATGCTGAGATCCACGTTTTCGGCGTCATATTCCAGCGCAGCACGGTACAGATCGATCGCCCGTTGCCAGTCGGATCGCTGTTCCGCGCGCCGCGCGTCGTGCTTGAGCTTCTGAAAATGAGTCATTTCGGGGCGTGAACCGTCCTGCTGAGTCGGAATTCGCGCTTCAATGCGTGTGGTCCGGGTTCCCGATGAAGATCAAGAACTCGGCCATCGGGATGGCCCGGCCCCTAGTCGGAGCGCTGGATGTATTCGGAGCGGATTTCGGGGGCGTCCTGCAAGCTCACCGAGATCTGGAAGATCGTGTTTCCGTTGGGGGAGCGAGCAAACTGAAACGAAGCCAGCCAGCGATGCAGGTCGCGGTCGAGCGAGATTACGTTGGAGCCGAATTCACTCTCGGTGAAGTTGTACTGCGTGCGCCATCTGACCGACCAGTTCGAAGTCGGTCTCAACGACAGCGTCGCGTTCATGGACTGGCTCTTCGTTCCGATTTCTTCGGGGCGCACGCGAAGCAGGCTGTACGTGACCGACAAACTCCACGGGCCTGCTCCCTCGCCGAACGGTTCTTCATCGCCGTAGATCTCCGGGTCCCGGAATCGGTCCCGCGAGGTCGTGGACACTGGCCGGTCGCGAGACACGGATCGGTCCCGCACTCCCAGAACATCGCGCCCCCCTCCACCACCCCTGAAGCTGAAGCTAGCCGTCAGCCTCTGGAGGAACGGGTTGAAGTCGCGTGTCGATCCGGACCCGCTGAACAGGTCGTGCGTCATGTTGATGGACAGACCACGCAACAGATCGGACGAGAGGCTGTTGGTGAGCGATTCGGTGATGAGCACAGGCTCGCCGATTTTCGCACGTTCGAAGTCGAACCGCAGGCCGGAGGTACGTATGCCCAGCAAAGTGATCGTCTCTTCACGACGACGTTGGGCCGGTGGCGGACGCGCGCCCAGGGGACCGAGCTCGAGCGCCGCGCCCGGGCTGTCCTGCGCCGCCGTCACTGAATCGGCCTCGACGCCCACCGAATCGGCATTGGGCTCGGCGGCGCGGAGCTTTGCTTCGAACGTCTGATTGAGGGTGATCGACAGCTCGTTGCGTGCCGAACCGGCCGTGGTCGGAAATCCGGGAATCGCAGCCAGCGCCGGGTCGAGCGTGACGGCGGGCGAGTAGGACCAGTTCAGGGCCGGCGAGATCTTGTGCCGCACGCGGGTGAACCCGGCGAAGCCCGGGAAGAACCCGTACAGATCCGATGACAGAGTCGCCCCGAACAGGGATCGTGTCGGAGCGGACTCGAAACTGCCGCCCGTGTCAGGGCTTCGGAACAGCGCACCCTGCATGCGAATCTGCGGGCGCAGCACCGTGGACCCCGCCAGGTTCACCTGGAAATCCGCTCCGGCGTCCCAGTTGTAGGTCGTCTGCGTGGTGGAGGGCAGGTCCATGAACGCGGAGTCCTGCAGGGTCGTTTCGAGGTCGCTGAGCCGGGCGCTGCCGGAGATGTTCAGCCGACCGGCTCGAATCCCCGTGCGCAGGGCTGCCGCTGTCGTAACCACATCCGTTGCGGAGTCCGCCCGTACCGCGCGCCGCGAGTAGTTGCCTGACCCGCTGACCTGGAGGTTGTTGAATGGTCCCGCCCGGTTCAGGGGAGCGGCGAACAGCGTCACCGGCGAGGCGCTGAGGCTGAAGCTCGGGAATGTCGTCTCCGTGCGGCCGTCGTCCAGGAACTGCCGGCGTCGCCCGCTGGCTGACATGTTGCCGAACGAGAACCGATGGTTCAGGCCCACATCCGAATCCACGGTCTGCGTCTGGTCGCGCGGGTTGATGCTCTGGTCCTGGAAGATCCGCGTGTTCTCGATGTAGTCCACCGAGGCGCGCAGCGTCGTGTTGAGACCCAGCTCCTGGTTGTGATTTCCTCGAACCTGGAGGTTGTTGCCCGTCGAGGAGAAACTCTGGGCATAGGTGATGCCCCCGTCGATGAAGCTCTTCAGGAACCGGTAGCGGAAGCTGCCGTTGATCCGAGTGTAGTTGCCCGCGAACCAGTCCACCGTGGCCTGGGCATCCAGGTAGTCGCTGATCGCCCAGTAGTAGCCGAAATCGGTCACCTGGCGACTCGTACTCCCCCCCGTCTGGACCACGTCATTCACGCCGAACCGGGGCGGGATGATGCCGCTGCGCCGTCCCTGGCGGATGTCGGCCGCGAAGAACGGTAACCAGAACACGGGAACCCGGCTGATGTAGAGGACCACCGGCCACGCGACCAGCACATTCCGGCTGACCATCTTGATCTGCTTCGCCCGGAACGTGTAGTGCGGGACGCCGATGTCACAGGACGTGAATGCGCTGGATGTCGCGTACACCGTATCCTGGGCCAGCGGAATCACGTTCCCCATGATCCGCCATGTCGTGCCTCCGTCGTCGAACTCACTCTCGGCCTCGAACACAGTGCCGCGAAGAGTATTCAGGTCGTAGTACAGAATGGAATCACTGACCACGCGCCGGCGGTCGGCGCCGAGCAGCTCGATCGCTCGCCGAGCCTCGATGAACCGCTGGAGGCCGAGGTAGCGAATCGTGTCGGCCGCGAGCACCTCTCCCGACCGGTTGAGCTGGGCGTTACCGAGGAGGTTCAGACGCTCCTCGGGGATGCCGACGCTCACAGTTTCACCCCGGTATTCGACGACTTCGTATCCCGGAAGCCCCGCCAGGACGCGGAAGATGTCGTCCTTCTCCGGGAAGTCGCCACCTGCCAGGCCCTCCCGTCGGTCGGCGAGTTCCTGCGCTGACAGGCCCGCCCGAATCGCCGCCAGGCTGTCGGCGGAAATGCTGTCCGGAGAAATGCCGAGCGAATCCAGTACGGCCTCGAGCCTCAGGTCGTCGATGGAATCGCGATCCGCGCGGGGCGGCCGGGGCGGCCCGTCCTGGGCTCGTGCCGAGGGCGGCGCGATGAACGCTGCGGCCAGCAGGATGAGTACCGCTACAGCCGGGCGGTGCATCAGGCCGGGGATTCCTCGCGGCTTCTGCCGCGGCCCACCAGCCGCACGAGCACGATCGACAGTTCGTACAGCAGGAGCATGGGGGCCAGCAGCATCAGCATCGTGCCGGGATCAGCCGGCGTGAGCAGCGCGGAAGCCGCGGCGAGCCCGACGATCGCGTGGCGCTGATATTTCCGCAGTCCCTCGGGTGTGACTAGACCCAGTGTCGAGAACAGAACGAGCACGACCGGCATCTCGAAGATCAGGCCGAAGGCGAGGATCAGTCGGGTCGCAAATCGCAGATACTCATCGACGGTGATGATCGGACTCAGGCTCTCCGCCTGGAATCCCAGCAGGAACTTGAGGCCGAGCGGGAGCACGAAGAAGTACGCCATGGCGATCCCAGCGAGGAACAACACGAAACCGAGGCTGATGGCCGGAATGATGAACTTCCGCTCACGCTCGTAGAGGGCGGGCTCGAAGAACGCCCACGCGTGCCAGGCGAGAATCGGCAGGGCGAGAATCAGGCCCACGACGAAGGACAGCTTGAAGGTCACGATGACGGGCGTCGTAGGGCTGGTGAACAGGAGGTCCTGGCCCGGCAGCACATAGTGAAACGGCCGCTCGAGCACGCCGATGACGTCGAGCCCGGTGACGATGAAAAAGCCCCCGATGGAGAGGGCGACCAGGGCAGCCAGGCTCCAGATCAGTCTGCTTCGCAGTTCCTCGAGGTGGTCGAGGAACGGCATTTCGCCGCCTTCCTTACGCAGGCTGCTAGCCCTCCTCCGGCTTCGCCTCTGACCCGAACAGATCCTGCTGGCCGCGGGCCCGGTACCGTGCCTTGTTGACCAACTCCCGGACCTCTTCCATGAACTCCGTAGTGTCCTGGAAGTTTCGGTACACGGAGGCGAACCGCACGTAGGCCACCTGGTCCAGGGCGCGAAGCTGCTCCATCACGTACTCGCCGATCGACTGGCTGCTGATCTCTCTCTGGTCCGCGGCCTCGATCGCCTCTTCGATCCGATCGACAACCTCTTCGATGACGGCCAGCGAGACCGGACGCTTGGCACAGGCCGTCCCGATACTGCGCAGCAGCTTGGCCCGGTCGTACGGTTCGATCGCGCCCGTGGTCTTCCTGATCGACAGGGGCTCGTGCTCGACGTGCTCGTAGGTGGTGAATCGCTTTCCGCAGGCCAAGCACTCACGGCGGCGGCGAATCGATCGCGCCGCGCGACTTAGGCGCGAATCGACGACTTTGTCTTCTACGTGGTTACAGGCTGGACAGCGCATGGCGCGCGCCCCGACTAGTCCTGAAGCTGGGCGAGTTCGCGCCGGGCCAGCTCGACTTCGTCGCTGTCAGGGTACCCCTGAACGACCCGGTCGAAGTAGGTCCGCGCGTCGTCCACGTTACCCCGTCGGAGTTCGATCTGGCCGCTTTTGTAGAGGGCGGTCGCCGCGCGGCGCGAAGTCGGATACAACTCCAGGACCCGCGCGTATTCCGTGAGGGCAGCGTCGACATCGTCAGTCTCGGCAAACGTCTCCGCCCTGTAGTACTGGGCGTCCGGTGCCAGATCATCGTTCGGATACAGCCGGAGAAACTCGTCAAACCCCGCCCGGGCAGTTTCGTAGGATCCCCGGCGGAACTGACGCACTGCCGCGTCATACAGCACCCCAGGTTCGCCAGCCTCCTGGGCCTGGCCATCGGCCGATACGGGCCCACCCGTATCCTCGGGCACCGTCATGGCCCCGTCCCCGCCTGCCTCCAGACGGGCGAGCTGGCGCTGCGTCTCCCCGGTGAGCGCCAATAGTTGATTCAATGCGGTGTTCAGGTC
>JARFPW010000254.1 GCA_029288095.1 Gemmatimonadota bacterium | reverse complement strand
GGATTCGACCCTTCGCTGACCCGCGATGTGCTGCGCGTGGACGCCGAGGGCAGCGGCCTGCGGGTGACGCTGTTCGTCGACACCGTCAACGGCGAGCGAACGGACGAAGGGCTGCGCGTGAACAGTATCTTCGCGAACTGGCTGGTGGATGTGCTCGAAGGCGGCGAGCCGGTCGTGTTCGATACGACGAGCGCGGTGCCCGCCGCGCCGTGAGTCTGAGGCCCGTTCTGCGTCTCGCAGTACTCACAGCCACCACGTCGTTAGTCGCCTGCGGAGCGGAGAACACCGGACCGAATCCGAATCCCGGCCCCGATCCGATGGGCGAGCCGCGAACGTACGCCGTGGGTTGGTCCCCCTCGCCGCCCCGGCCCGACATCAACCTGTTCTTCGAAGTCGTGGACTCCATGTCGCAGGTGTCGGACGTGGCGATCCTCCAACAACCCGTACCCTGGCCCGAGCTCCTCGCAGGCGCCCCGATCGATAGCCTGGTCGATGACCGTGCTGGCGTGGCCGCGTTCCTACGCGCGCACGGCATGGACATCGTCTTCCTGGTAGATCCGCTCGACGGACTGAATCGGCGGGAGGAAGATCCCGGACTCACCGACGCGGGCCGCAGCATCCTGGAGCCAGCGATCCGGGCCATCCATGACGACTGGGTGCTGCGCATCGCCGCGGCCATCCAACCCGAATGGTACGGCCTAGCCTCGGAAGTGAACACGCTGGCAGCACTCGGCGATCCGGTGCTGTACGCCGAGATCCTCGACATGGTCAACGACCTCGCGCCCCAGATTCGGGCTGCGAGTCCGGGGTCCCAGGTGTTCGTGTCGTTCCAGGCCGACCAGGCGAACGGCTTTCTCGGCGATCCCGTCATCGACCACTTCGCACTCATCGACGACTACGACATCGACGCGTTCGGCCTGTCGTCCTATCCGGTGTTCGTGTTCGACGATCCCGCGGATGTGCCGGCCAACTACTTCTCAGTGTTCGACGCGGCGACGGATCTGCCCCTGATCTTCGTCGAGGGCGGCTGGAACTCGGCCGACACACAGCTCACGAGCGGCACACCCCAGGAGCAGGTCGACTTCATGACGCGCTACGAGGAACTGCTCGACGGTGTGAACGCCGAGTTATGGGTTATGCTGACGTTCACGGACCTGGACATCCCCTCTCTCGGCCTGCCGCCGGATCGGGCTCTCACCCTGTCGAACTTCGCGTTCATGGGGATCCTGGATGTGGACCTGAACCGGAAACCCGCGTACGCGGAGTGGGAGCGCATCTTCGCGCGGCCGCTTCAGTAGGGAAGTGCGAGTTCGGCGTGGGTAGCGGATTCGCCGCCTTGGCGCCTATCTTCCCGCCCCGCTGGAATAGAAACACGCTTTTGATCGGGGCGTGGCGCAGCCCGGTAGCGCGCCTGAATGGGGTTCAGGAGGTCGCGAGTTCGAATCTCGCCGCCCCGATTGCAGTTCCCTGCGGAGCAACTCCCGCCTCAGTCGATACGCGGCTCCACCTTGGGAACCGGTACCTGGCCAGAGAGTCCAAACACCCGCGAGAACCCGAGAATCACCTCGGCGTTAGCGTTTCCGGCTTCCCACTCGTCCAGGCGCGTTGCAATCCCGAAGTCGACGACGCTGATGTTACTGACTTGCCATCTCATACCCAGCTCAGCCCACACCCGAGCGCGACCCCTGTTTACAGGGAGCTCGGTGTAGATGTCGCCCATAATCGCCTTGCTGAAGAGGCCAATGGGATAATCGAAGGCCAGTCCCAGTCGCCAGTAGTCACCGCCATCGTCCAGGCTCGCGGCGAAGTAACCGCCGTTCGCGTGAATCCTGACCCGGCCGAACGATCGCGTGATGATGCCCTTGAGACCGACTCCCCAGCCTTCATTTCCAAGAGTGCCGGTGCCGGGCGTCGCGAAATCGATGCGGGTCGCGAATGCGGGCAGGCCCAGAGTCTCGCGGTTGAAGCTGTACAGGAGGTGAAGGCGCGCCGCCTCAATACCTGTTACCGCGCCTGATCCTTCTTCCTGCTGCTCTGTACCGGCTTCGATCTCAAGGCCCCACTGTCCGTTCAGGAAGAGTCCTGTCTTCAGTTCAGCCACGCCCTCGAGACCACTGCCCTCCTCAGCCAGATTTCCCCGCATTCCAAGTTCGAACTCCCATTCATAGAGCTTCAGGGGAAAGGCATCCTCTACGAGTATCGGGCGACCAAGGTCAGCCGATCGGAAGTCTTCCTGCGCGGTGAGGGGAGAAACACTACCGAATGCTGCCAAGGCGACAATGAGCGCCCGAGGCCGAATCAAGGTGAGTGCTCCCCGCCAGCGTGGCCTTCGTGTGCACTCGAGTCCGGCCCAAGCGGAGCCATGAGCTCCTCCATGCTGGCCATGCGGGCTTGCGGGTGTCCCTGCGGCAGCCAGCTGCCGTCTGGCAGCCGCGTGGGAACGCGCATGGAGCCCGGGCTCATGTCGTGGCCCTCGTCCATCGGCATGCCGGGGACGACGACCGTGTCTTGGGCTGCGTACGTCGTGGCACCGCGGATTCGTTCGATCTCTGCCTGCTTGGCTGCTCGATCGAACGATGGGTCAGCCATGATGTCGTTCACCACGTCGTGCATCATGTGGAGGTTGTCAAAGATCTGGGCTGCCGCGGGGAAGAGTCGCGAGAAGCGAGGGGCGACTTCGGCCGTCAGCGGCATGACCTTTGGCGGGTCGGCCAGCACGGAGTCCGTAAACACCCGAATCACCCGGTCCAGCTCCTGGCGCCGGTAGTCCGGATCTGGATCCATAAGCGCCTCATAGACGGCGGCATGGTGCCAGTGATATGCCCAGAGGATCCCATTGATCGCCGGGTATTTTTCGCGAAACGTGCCTGCCCAGGAGCCTCCTCCTTCCATCCACCGGTGGCCGTAGCCGCGTGTCGAAAATGCCGTGGAAGCATTGGACACATAGAAGGAAATCGCCCGGTCGCCAGCCGTCCGCTTATCGGTAACTCGGTCGTCGGTCAGGATGTCGTACAGCTGCGAGTGCAGCATATGCGTCCAATGCATGGACTGCCCGGTCTCAAAGGCCAACTTCGACCAGTTCGGGGCAATGATCTCCGCTGGTGGCTCGAATCTCGGCGGGTTGGCCACGTAGTGGAGCACGCGCTGGCGGAACGCCTCCATCTCCTCCGCGGCGCTTTCACCATGGTTGAGCAGCACCTCGTAGGCGTTGAAATGAGTGTAGTGCGCTGCGTAGAACGACCGAGCTGCTTCGCCGTAGGTGTCGTAGAACTCGAAGTTGTAGTCGGCGGGCAGATGATATACGTCGTCGCGTTGCGGTAACGGACTGCAGGCCACCCAGAGGGCGACACCCGCCATCAATCCCGGGCCCCATGTGTTCGCGAACTTTCTATTATGCAAGTGCACCAATCTTAATCGTTGAGCGTGGCATCTTGACCGAGTACGGAGTAACAGGGTGGTGTGCCGACCAACATTCAAGCCAGGGCTATGATTCGCTATGGTTCTCAGATTGCTACGCTGCTGGCGACAGACTATGGTCGGTCCATGCGACGAAGACCTCTTGTTAGA
>JARFPW010000162.1 GCA_029288095.1 Gemmatimonadota bacterium | reverse complement strand
CGTCATGGGGCTGATAGGTGGCTTCCTTCCCGCGCGCCGCGCCGCGCGCAAGCCGATCGTAGAGGCGCTCCGAGAAGTGGGCAGCTAGAGGCACAGGCGTCATGTCCGCCCGCACGACTCGCGCGATCCTCATCGAACGTCATGGCCCTCCCGATGCCCTGGTGGAACGGGAGGTGCCACTGCGTGATCCCGGCCCGGCTGAGGTAGTTCTCGAAGTGCGTGCGGCCGGAGTGAACTTCGCCGACCTGCTGATGCGAGCGGGTCTGTACTCGACCGTTCCTCCTCGCCCCTACAGTCCCGGCTTCGAAGTATCGGGTGTCGTGGCCCGCGTCGGGTCGGAGGTGGAGCAGTGGCGTGAGGGTGACCCCGTCGCGGCGATCATGCGCTATGGAGGCTATGCGCACGACATCGTTCTCCCGGCCGCCGATCTGTTCGCGTACCCCACGTCGCTGACTCCCGTCGAGGCGGCAGCCATACCGGTAGTGTTCCTAACGGCCTGGGTGTGCCTGTTTGAAACCGGCAATGCGCGCAGCGGCGATACCGTACTGATCCTGGGCGCCGGGGGAGGCGTCGGGACGGCTGCGGTCCAGCTGGCGGTGGGGCGCGGAATGCGGGTCCTCGGTACGGCAGGAGCTGCCCGCAAACGCGAATTCGTAACGGCTGAGTTGGGCGCCGAGGCATGTTTCGATTCGCGTGGTGACTGGGAAGCCGAGGTGCGAGGCTTGATCGGATCCCGGGGTATCGATATTGCCCTCGATCCGGTGGGTGGACAGGCGACCGCCGCATGCCGTCGTCTACTCGCCCCCTTAGGCCGCCTCGTGTTCTACGGAATGAGCGAGGCGATGCCCGGAAGCAAGATGGCTCGACTCCGGGCCGTCCGGGCCTGGCTTCGTACCCCGCGTTTTCACCCGCTCTCTCTCGTCGAACCGAACATCGGCGTGGTCGGGGTGCACCTCCTGCACCTCGGACCAAAGGAGCAGATCCTCCGAAGCGCGATCAAGAAGATCTTCGACGGCGTCGTGGACGGCGAGCTTCGCCCCGTGGTCGATCGGACGTTTCCGCTGGACAGCGACGGCGCCGCGCGTGCTCATGCGTACCTCCACGCGAGGCAGAACCTCGGCAAGGTAGTCCTGGAGAGGTAGGGAGCCAGGGCATTGCCGTCACCCCCGACGGTGAGATGACGACGTTCGCATCCCAGGGGATAGCTACACCTTTCAAATGGTGACGCCGGAAGGTGACTCTGAGCGCTTCGTATGGAGCGGTTTGCTGACTTGTCCGAACGGAATCGTGTTCGACGACCATGGGAACCTGTATGTCGCCAACTTCGGAAACGGCGGCGTGATAAAGATTACCCCGGACAAGCAGGTCAGTGAGATCGCCGCCCTGCCGGGCAGCAACAACGGACATCTTGTCCACCACGACGGATTCCTGTCCGTCATCGACCGCGGAGGGCACCAGGTCTACTCCGTGTCGCTGGATGGCGAGGTTGAGCTGTTCGCCGGTTCGGGTTCGCGCGGCCGCCAGGACGGAGATCCGCTGGAGGCAACGTTTTCGTATCCAAACGTCATCGGAATCAGCCCCGACGGGAAGACGTTCTACGTGAACGAGGTCCCGGGCGACACGGGGCCGCACACCGTGCTGGCGCCGATGGTGGTCAGGGCAATACGCGTACGCGACTGAACGGGTATCCTACGCGGCTGATGGGCGGCTAGCCGAACAGCCGGCGCATGAGCGCCAATCCCAGCCGGCTTCGAGGACGCGTGGGAAGCGTGCGCGCCCAGATTGAGAAGCGTTGCCAGCCGCTGAACTCCGAGCGCCAGGCCTCGTCGAGCTTGATCGTCTCGTTGTCATCGAGCCGCATCCGGTTTCCACCAAAGTTGTGACGTTCGACACGCCGCCAGCCAGCGAGCTGGTCTGATTCGAACTCGAGTCCGAGGAACCCGACGACTCTCGCTACCTCCCGTTCGGGATCGCGCGCGAGATCTTCGTAGCGCACTTCGATATGCGGCAGGTCGAGCAGGGCCCGGGCAGCACTCACGTGCGTGCGCACGTACTTCTTGCTCACACCGCGGATGTGGCGGCCCTTGCGGAGGCCGGAGAAGGCCACGCCCCGTGGATCACGAATCAGGTGTATGACGTCAACGCGCAGGTCGCTATTCAGGAAGCTCTTGAGCCGCGAGAAATCCTTCGAGGAATCGAGCACCACCGGGCAGCCGCTCTCCTCGGAGACTGCCCGAAAGAAACGCCGGTTATATCCGGAAAATCCGTCGCGATCGTCAGCTTCAATGTCCTCGTGACCGAGACTGGGTCCCCCGTCGGCGCGCATGCGCTCGTCCACGCTCTTCCAGAACGGGCAACTCTGCCAGCGCTCGGCGCCGCACGTACAGACCGTGTCTGGCTGGCGCCTGAACATCTTCGCCTCACCGGCGCTGAAGATCCGGCTGTGCGTGGATACGAGCATATCCAGCAGCGTTGAGCCCGAATGCCCGCAGCCGACGACGTAAACGATCCTGGGATCCGTCAAGGCGCAGTTCCCGTTTCCCGGTGTTTGGTCGCGAGGAGTCCGTGAAGCGTCTCCAGGACTCGCTCGAAGTCGGGGGCCGGGTCGAAACGGTCGCGTACCGCTCTCAGCGCACCCGCACTATGGGCAGTATAGCGTGCGGGATCTTCCAGGTAACCGGCTACAGCGCGCGCGATCAGCGCAGGATCGAGCAGACGGGGTTCGCCCACCCTGTCCTCGAGTGGATGGTAGACGAACAACGGCATACGGCCGGCATGCGCCCCAAACCGCGGGTAGTCCGACAGGGGCAAGCTGGGCTCGAGGATCGTCCCCGTCACTCCGTCATCCACGAGTTCGGGCACTCCGTCCACATTGCCGGCGATCACGGGGCAGGCGCGTGCCATGGCTTCCGGGATGACGTTGGCGCAGGGTTCGCGAAGCGCCGGGTGGAGCAGAAGGTCGACACGGTCGTAGAACGCTTCTATGTCGCCGACCTCCCCGAGCAGACGAGCGCGGTCCCCGATTCCGAGGGTGCGGATCCTCTCCTCCAGCTGCTCGGTGAGCGGTCCGGTGCCGGCGACCTCGAGGCTGGCGTCGACCCCGGACTCAATCAGCTCGTGCAGAGCGTGCAGCGCTAGACTCACGCCCTTGAAAGGGAGCAGCCGACCGCAGACACCGAGGCGCAGGGGTCGATCGGTTGGCAGATGTCGTGGCTCCGAGCGCGCTGCGGGAGCGTCTCCGCGCAACGTGTTGCGAAGCACCTTCACGGGACGATCGTAGCCCCAGCCGAGCTGAAGAATGCGCGCGCCGGCATGCGAGTTTGAGAGCGCAGCGTCGATCCCTCCCAGGTAACGCCGAATGTTTGTCTCGCCCTCTTCGTCGAACCACCCGAACCCGCGCTCCCAATGGACGACGGTCAGGCCTCCCGCCTTTGCGCGACGCAGCGCCGCAACATCGCCAATGCGGTTCCAAATCAAGCCGATGCCCGGCGAGTACGCTCGCGCGACGCGCCGGTGGTAGGTCTCGCGCAGGGCGGGGGGATACTTCGGAATCTTGAACGCGCCGATCTTCTTGGCGTAATAGACGCCACGTGTGCGATCCCGCAGCGCATGCGCGAACCTGGGGTGCTCGCGTCCCAGGACGCTTACGCCCTGGTGCAGTCGATAATGCGTCGAAGTGCGGCTCAAAAAGCCAGCGAGGTAGCGCTCCGTGCCTCCCATGCCCGACATGTCGGCATAGTGAAGGATGGAGAGCTGCTCGACGGCGTCACCCAATGTCAGGAGTTCCTGCGCCTACTCGAAACTGACGGAATCCGAGATATGAACTCCGTTGGCCAGTGACTTGTGCACCGGGCACCGCTGGGCGACCTGTGTGAGACGCACGCGCTGCGCCTCATCGAAGTCCCCCCGGATGATCACCTCGGATCGGATGCGCTCGATCCGTCCGTCGGCCCTCTCGTCGCAGTCGTCACAGTCATCCGCGTGTATCCGGTCGAACGTCAGCGTTACGCTGGCGCCCTCGAGCGGGATCCCCTTGTGGTTGGCATATACTCGCAACGTTACGCCGATGCAGGCGGCCAGGCTCCCCAACAGGATCTCGTATGGCGTAGGCCCGGTATTCGTCCCTCCCGCCGACTCCGGTTCGTCAGCCGCCCACGAAAACTGGCGGATGTCGATTGCCACGTCCGTTCCGGATCCGAGTTCTGCGGTCACGGTGGCCACGGGTTCTTCCTCCACGTGCGGGGGCGTGTGGTTTCCGGCGCGGGCCGGGTTTCGAGCTCTTTCATCGTAATCTCCCGGCTCGCGCCGAAATAGACCTACAATCCGCGCGACCCCAGTGTCACCTGGACGGCGAAGGTGTGTTCAGACTGCGTGTTCGTGATGCTCACACCATCGAGAATGCCGACGTCCGACATGCCGGTACGGCTGGCTTCGATCCCGCGTGTATACGACGCTGCGACCTCGAACCGTCTGGCAGGGCGCCACCCGAAGCCGATCGACAAGTGCTTCTCGACGAGCGATGACGTGCCGACATTGATGGCCGCCAGGTCATCCGGAGTCGGGTTGTCCGCGTCGTTGTAACCGGCGCGAAGATAGACGGCCTCGCTGAGCCGGTACTGCGCTCCCACGGCCACTACCAAAGCGTTTTCCCAACCGAGCCCCCCGACGGAGCCTGCCGGTTGCACGACCGGACTCGTTGCGGCGAAGCCGACCGCATCCTCGTAGAACAGGTACCTGACGTCCGCTGCCATCAGTAAATCCGGCAGCGGCGTCGCGCTGACGCCACCGGCCAGCACGGCCGGCAACTCGAGCTTGACGCTCAGCTCCCTCGGGAAACCGAAACTCGGATCGGTGGGGTTCAGGTCTACTGCATTGAAAGAGAAGGTCTCGAACGCTCGCTTCGAGTTGTAGGAGGCGCCAACCGTCACCATGTCGTTGATATTCCAGACGACGCCCCCGAGAAACCCTACGGCAAACTGGACATCGCCTCCCGCCCCACTGGGATAGTA
>JARFPW010000120.1 GCA_029288095.1 Gemmatimonadota bacterium | reverse complement strand
CCTCGAGGTGGCCGTCCTCGGCCCTGCGGATCTCGAACACCGGTCCGGCGGCGTCCCGGGCATGTCCCTCACCCTGCATCACCCACTGCCACACCCCGACGACGTCGACCGGACCGCTGCTCAAGAATCGTGCGGGCGAGGTGGCCATATCGGACAGCGCGAACCCTGCCGCGATGGCGGCGATCGAGAGCATCGCTTTCAGCCCCTCGAATCTGCTCTTCGCTCCGTACAACATGATCTGCCTCGCCGGTCTCGCTTGTCGGCGGCGCCGCCCGATGCGGCGCGCCTTGTGCCCCTTTACAAAGCAACCGACGTGCCAGTCTGTAATGTATGCTGTAAAAGTATGTATATAATGCAAATACAAGTTCAAATCTCAAGTAGTATATTAGCACACGGTCGTCCGCATACGGTACCCGGTGTATCGAAACCGAACACCCGTCGGCTCGGGGCATGTGCTTGCCGGGCCGGCCGAATACCGGGTAGAATGGCCGGCGTCCCCTGGACTCCACGGACAAGGCCCGCGGTAGCACGCTGCCGCGTGCAGGAGGATACACAGTGTTGGAAGCCATCCCGGAGAGTTTTGTTCTTCTGACGATCGTCCTGATGATACCGGTACTCGGCATTGTCGCGGCGCTGATCGCGTCCCGGATCCCGAGCCGCCGGGCCGATTCCTGAATTCGATCGGTCCCTATCCAGGCATTTCCCGGCATGATTGATCACGCGCCGCGGGCCTCCGCCGGGCCTGAGCTGCCGGCGCCCGACGACCTGGTGCTCCGCCTCACCGGCGAGATCACGACCAAGGGGCGTAGAACCCGCCTCCGGTTCCAGAGACGCCTCGTCGACCACCTTCGGGATGCCGTCGAGAGCGCGGGCGAGGACTGCCTGGTGCGGCCGGAGTGGAGCCGGATCTACCTTCGTGCCGGTTCGGCCGCGTTTCCTTCGGTCGCGCGAGTATTCGGCGTCAGCTCGTTTTCCGTGGTGGAGGCCGAATGCCCCGCCGACCTGGGAGAGATCGTCTCCGTCGGCCGTTCCACATACGGCGCTCGTGTACAGGGCCGGCGTTTCGCAGTACGGGCCCGGCGCGCCGGGAAGCATGCGTTCAATTCCGCCGATGTCATGCGCGAGCTCGGCGCGGCCCTCGGCAGCGGGGCAACCGTGGACCTGTCCAATCCGGATATTTCGGTGCACGTCGAGATCCGGGACGACCGCGCCCTGTTCTACTCGGAACGGCTGGAAGGAGCGAGAGGACTACCGCTCGGGGCGGAGGCCCGAGCCGTGTGCCTGCTTTCCGGTGGATTCGATTCTGCCGTGGCCGCATGGATGATGCTTCGAAGGGGAGTCGCGCTCGACTACGTCTTCTGCAACCTGGGAGGGGATGCCTACCAGAGACTCGTGCTCGAGGTGGCGCAATCGATCGCTTCCAGATGGAGCTACGGAACTCGTCCCACCCTGATCTCCCTCGACTTCGAGCCGGTCGTCACGGAACTGCAGCGCGTATTCAGGCCCTCGTATCAGCAGATCGGGCTCAAGCGTGTCATGTATCGGACGGCGGCCGCACTCGCGGCACGGCTCGGCGCCGACGCGATCGTCACGGGTGAGGCCGTAGGACAGGTGTCCTCCCAAACGCTTGCCAACCTTCGCGCGATCGACGATTCGAGCCCGATACCGGTGCTGCGGCCACTCGTTGGAATGGACAAGGAGGAGATTATCGCGCGGTCGAGAGAGATAGGCACCTACGAGCTCTCGGCACGAGTGAGGGAATACTGCTCGATCAGCACTGGCAGACCTGCGACGGCAGCCTCTCCAGAAGCCGTGCTCCAAGAGGAAGAGGCGCTCGATCGGGGGGTCCTCGAGGACGCTATCGACTCGGCGGGGTTGTTCGACCTGCGCGGGCTCGATCTGGCGAGACTGGCCGGCGACAGCGTATTCAGCCAGGATGTTCCGGACGGATCTGTCGTCCTCGACACCCGTCCAGCCGAGCAGTATCGGACGTGGCACTGGCCCGGAGCGAAGAACCTCGATTACGGAACGCTGTTGTCTTCGTTCAATCGGATGGATCGAGAGAAGACCTATCTGTTGTACTGTGAGGTGGGCCTGAAGAGCGCACGCGTGGCCGAGCTGATGCAGAGTGCCGGGTATGAGGCCTACAGCTTTCTGGGCGGCGTTCGTGCTCTCCGCAGGCGAGCCATGGCCCCCGATCGGCAGCCTGCCGAGGCCAAGCCGTCGGGCCGAAAGCCGGATCGCCGATGAGCCAGGCCGAAGGTCAAACGGACCTTCTTTTGAGTGAGGCGCAATCCGGAGCCCACGTGCCGTCCCACGTCGCCATCATCATGGATGGGAACGGCCGCTGGGCAGCGGAGCGCGGGCTTCCGCGCTTCATGGGGCACCGCGAGGGAATGAAGGCGGTCCGGCGGGCCGTGACGGGCAGTCTGGAGCTCGATCTCGACTATCTGACGCTGTACGCCTTCTCGAAGGAGAACTGGTCGCGTCCGAAGGAAGAGGTATCCGCGCTGATGAGGCTCCTCGGCGAGTACGTGGAGCGGGAGAGGCGGGAGCTGGCCGAGAAGGGAGTCCGCGTCCGAGTGCTCGGAGACATGAGTTTTCTCTCCGAGGCTGCACGGAGTGCGGTCGAGTCGATCCAGGCCACCACCGAGGGCGGAGATGAGCTGACCCTGAACCTGTGCATCAGCTATGGCTCGCGGGACGAAATTGTCGGCGCGGCGCGAGAGCTGGCCAGGGCATGTG
>JARFPW010000008.1 GCA_029288095.1 Gemmatimonadota bacterium | reverse complement strand
GTGCTGGGTGGATTACGTGCACGAAGCGTGCCTCCTGGAGTGCTGCGAGGCACACTCTTCGTGGCCCGTGCATTCCGCGGATTCGGGCCGTCATCAGGTCGCGATTCGGGCGATCAGATCCTCGAACGCCGTCTTTCCCAGAACGAGCTCCAGCGATGTCTGAGGGGCGCCCCCGTCGGGCAGGACCGAACCCACGGAGGGCTCCTCGCCGGGAACACTCACAGCCGCCAGGATCGCCTGCTTCACGGTGCGCAGCCGGTCGGCGTACCATGCAAGCGTGTCTTCGGCTCTCGCCAGACCCGCAACGTCATCCAGGGACTCGTCGGGCCGCACCCGGAACAGCCAGTCCTCTCCGTCCGGGAGACGACACGGATTGCTGGCTTCGGCGAAGGCGGGGTTCGTCTCGATCACTTCTCCCGCGATCGGCATCCTGAGCGGAACCGCGAGGTGCTCCCGGGCGATCCAGCCGCATGGCTGATCCTGCTCGAGGTAGAGTCCGGGTCCCGGACTCACGACCCGGCGGATGGGACTCAGCATGCGTAGGAGGGAGCCGTCGAGTCCGACCGTAACGACATCGCTCTCGGACTGCACCAGCCAGAAGTGAGGTGGGCGGTACGGGCGGTCCAGGTACAGCCGGCAGCCGGCAAGAAGAAGCGACAGGTGTGAGCTGGCCTGTCCCGAAGGTGACGCCGAGTCGGAGATACTGACAAGGCCCGGCGACTGTCCTTCGGCGTGGTGACAGGATGCTCTTCCTTCTCCGCTGAGAGCGTGATACAGCTCACACCCGTCGCATTCGTAATTCCGGTCGCAGAGGTGATAGCTCAGCACACCGGACAGAACCCAGATGCAGGGAAGCTCCTCTCGAGCCTTTCTCGCTGTCCCCGCGCCATCCATCTCAAGCTCCCAGGTCAATACGTGAGCGTCGTCGTGCGTGCCCGGTTTCCGCTACTCCGGCAAATCCGCGCTCAGGAGCAGCTCCTCGGCCACCTCGTCCCATCGATCATCCGCTAGCGCGCGCCCGAAGCCCTTCACGGGAGCGCCACCGTCGGGGAGGGCCACGCCCAGTTCCCGAGTCCACATCGCCCTCAATCCCTCGGCCGCCTGCTCCAGCCAGCTCTTCGCCATGTCCGCCGAGAGCAGGTTGCGCTGCGTTTGCGCAGGATCGGGGACCCGTACCTTCATCAGCCATCCGCTGTCGTAGGGTTCGTCGTTCACGACGCCCGGTGAGGCCCCGACCTCCGAATTGACGGATTCGACGACCCCGTCGACCGGAGACAGCATGCGGACGGCGCGCGGGCCGACCCGGACCGTCCAGCCCAGGTCTCCCTGCCTGAGCACATCTCCCGGGTTGGGGAGATCCAGACCGGAGGGCTCGCCGACGAGCTGTTGTGCGAAATCGTCCATGCCGACGCGGAACAGAGTGTCACCCTCTCGAGCCGCCCAGGCGTGGCCCGGATGGAACAGGTAATCACGGGGGGCAGCGAACCAAGCCCTTCCCGGACCGCGGGCGCTGGCCTTCGCTGTGGGGTTCGGCTCCGTGCTCCCCAGCATCCTCCAGTAGAACACGAGCGCGATCAGGAACCCTATGACAATCAAGTACTCGATTCCCTTCGTCGCGAAGATATCCACTGCACCCATGCCTTCCATTTGTCTCACCTCTCAGGCTGCGGAAGCCGGCGCATGGTCGGCCTCCTCAACTGCTTCGGCTCGTACGTGACCGGAGTCCAGTACCGGCATCCGGTTGACAACCCAGCGAAAGACCCAGATCTCGGCCGACAAAACCGCGAGTGTGACGACGATCTCCTGCCAGGTCGGCACGTAGCGCTCCGGCAGGTACCACTTGAAGGCGATGACCGAGATGTTGAGACGGTTGAGCACGATTCCGATCAAAGTCAGCACGGCGCCGGTGCCGATGAGGCGCGGGCGCTTCTTCGCCACCCCATGCAGGAAGAATCCGATCGGGACCAGGACGAAGCCCACCATCTCGAGCAGTTACCAGGTCCCCCACCCTGTAGCGAGATACTCCCATTTCTGTCCGTGCACGAACACGAGCACTTGCAGGAACAGGTAGACGAAGAGCGTCCCGGCGCAGATTCTGGCCAGGCCGCGGACGATGCTGTCATGCGAGCGCTCGAGGTCCTCTCCGACCCGGTGGTGGAACACCCGGTGGGTGATCGAGCCCTCGAAGATCACCATGGAGAGTCCGGCAAAGATGCTCGATACGAAGAACAGTATGGGTATGAACTCCGAGTACCAAAGAGGATGCACCTTGTCTCGGGCCATCATGTACAGGGCCCCGAGGCCAGATTGGTGCAGCGTGGACAGGGTGATTCCGAAAATCACGGCCCCGAGTGTCAACCGGTTCAACCAGCGGCGCAACCGGGGCCAGCCAGCCCACTCGGCGATCGCCGGCGCGAATTCGAGAAGCTCCGCCGTCATGTACAGGAGGAAGTGCCACGCCACGAGGAACAGGACCGAGCTGACACCAAACGAGTTCCCGATGATCGGATTGATCACGTTCCACGGGCGCCCCAGATCCAGCAGAAGGGCTCCGGCGTAGAACACGTAAGCCAGGAAGCCGTTCAGAACGGTCACTCGCACGATGGGGTGGTACTTCTCCTGGTTCAGGATGTAGACCATGAAGCAGAGGACGTAGGCCCCCCCGGCGAAAGCGACTCCCGTGATCACGTCGAAGCCGATCCACAGGCCCCACGGTACATCCTGGGAGAGGTTCGTGACCGCTCCAAGCCCCTGAGTGAAGCGGATGTACAGGATCACTGCAGCGACGGCCATGATCACGATGGTGATCACGTTGAAGGGGGTGACGATCTTCCCGCGAGGCTTCATTTCGCCAGCCAGGAAGCGACCGAAGCGTCGGGTTCCGTTCCAGAATCCGGGTGTGTCCGCCGTTACGGTTGCCATGGTCAGTCCTCCCCGGCTTCCTGACGGTTTCCGGCCGTTGCCCTGCTGACTGCCAGGAGGAACGGCGGAAACATCGTCAGTATGAACGGGACCGAGTAGAGGAACTCACGAGTGAAGGTCGGATACGCGGCCTGACTCAGGTCGGTGCGGAATCCCAGCTGCTCGAAAGGCACCGAAGCCAGGTACAGTACGCCCGTCCCACCCGCCTCGTGTTCGCCGTACACGTGGTGCACGTACTTGTCCGGCTCCGCGTACACTCGGGACCAGGCGAGCTCCACCATCTCGGTACGGGGGCCGAATGCCGTCGCCTTGGCCGGGCAGCCGGAAACGCAGGCCGGCAGATCGCCTTCCTGCAACCGATCGAAGCACATCCTGCACTTCTGAATGCGCGGATTTGCGCTGTGGTATTCGAATTTCGGAACGTCGAACGGGCACGAAAGCATGCAGAAGCGGCATCCCATGCACTTGTCGCCCCTCCAGATAACGGGCCCTTCGTCGGTCTTGTACATGGCCCGGGTCAGGCAGGCCGAGGCGCAGGCCGGCTGCAGGCAGTGCATGCACTGGCGCTTGACGTTTACCGTGCCGCTTTCGGTTTCATATCGGTTGACGACCGTCCACTGGGTCTCCGACGTATCCCGCAGCTCGCCCGGCTCGACGGACGTCGCCGGCTCCGGCAAGCCGTTGGCGTCGGCGCAGGCCCGCTCGCACATCCGGCACCCGAGGCACTTGGTCGTATCCACGAGGATGGCGCTCGACTCGGACGTGCCGGCGAGACTCTCATCCCGGCCTGTAGCTCGGGCTTGGGCCAGGTTTCGTCCCGCCAGAGTCGACCCGGCGGCCAGGGCCAGCGTCTTTACAGCAGACCGTCTGCGCATCTCGGCCTCCAGAGGAGTGAAATGTGGGGGGCGAAGCAGCTGTCTCCCGTGCCTGACGTACCTCTGCCCTCAGGCGGAGAGGAACTCGTCCTCGAAATCCGCCCAGCCAGCGGGATCCAGTTGACTCAGCGCGCCGATCGGCAGCTCACCGCCGTCCGCCAGGGCAAGTCCTGTCTGCGGTTCGGCCGTGCTCTGGAGCAGGTGATCCCGGATCCGTCCGTACTGCTCTCGGCTCCAGTCCACCGCCGCCTTGCCGATCATCCAGGTCGGCACTTCAGCTGACAGCTCCTCCGGCTGGATCAGGCAGGTCCCATCGCTCAAGCGCTGCCAATCCGTGTGGCCTCTGGGAGTCGAGTCGGCAGCCACGACGCTGCCGGCAAGCGGAGACCGGACCACCAGCCGGCGCTCACCGCTCCCGACCGTCATCAGTGGATCTCCCTTACCGATGTGCTCTCCGGCCGTCCGCATTTCCAATTCTGCATCGGGACCGACGAGCGAGAGCAGCAGAGGGTGAACGCCGATCTCTACGTCACCGGCAGGTCGTACCTCCCCCCACGTGAAGGTCGGCTGCAGGAAGACCCCGGCGGGCAGACGGCTAACCAGATCGCGCAGCGGCACTGCGCGAGGCCCCGCCGTGGAATCGCCGACAATTCGGCGAGGTCGCTCCACGAGGAAGTAATGACCGGTCAGCAGGGTCACCACGATTGCGAAGAAGACAGCACCGAGCATTGTATCCTCCCCGGCTGTTCTGCCCTTCGGCCGGTTCCAACAGTCCCGTCTTTTCGGGGGCCG
>JARFPW010000346.1 GCA_029288095.1 Gemmatimonadota bacterium | reverse complement strand
GGATGAAGACGCACTCCGGGATCAGGCCGCCGAGACGCTGCGGTCGCAAAACGGCGCAGCCTCGGAACTCGTATCGAAACGGCGCGGCAGTGGCGGCCTCAACGTCGGTCCGTCTCTCAGTCCCGACGGCAGTCTCGTGGCGTACCTTTCCGAAAAGGACCTGTTTTCCATCGAGATGTTCCTCGCCGACGCGGAGACCGGCAAGGTGATCCGCCGGTTCACCAAGACCGCGACCGATCCGCACTTCGAGAGCCTCCAGTTCATCAACTCGTCGGGCGCCTGGTCGCCGGACGGCGGGATGTTCGCCTTCGGGACGGTGGTGAAGGGTAGTCCCGCCGTCACCATCATCGACCCGGACAACGCCAAGAAGCTGGATGAAATACGTTTCGAACAACTGGGTGAGGTATACACGCCGACGTTCTCGCCCGACGGCAGTCAGGTAGCGTTTGCGGCTGTTGTCAGCGGGTACACAGACATCTTCGTGGTAAACCTCGAGACACGGGAATTGCGGCGGCTCACGAACGACCTCTACTCGGATCTGCAGCCAGCCTGGTCTCCGGACGGTGCGACGATCGCGTTCGTAACCGACCGTTTCTCGACGGAAATCACCACGCTCGAGTACGGGAATTACAGGATCGGCCTGCTCGATCTGGAGGACGACGAGATCACGCCGCTGCCCGCCTTCGGGCGCGGGAAACATATCGATCCCCAATGGGCCCCCGACTCGCAGAGCTTGTACTTCGTCACGGATGTCAGCGGGATCAGCAACGTATACCGGTATGAATTCCGGGGCGGCCAGCTGTACCAGGTGACTGACATGCACACGGGTGTGAGCGGAATCACGCCGCTCAGTCCCGCGATTTCAGTGGCGTCTTCCGGTGACAAACTCGTGTATACGGCCTATCAGCTGGGCGACTACGACCTGTACACGATCGACGATCCGGCTGAGATGGCTGGCGTACCGATCGCGGCGGCAATCCCCGGGGTGAGCCCGGCCCTGCTGCCTCCAAAAGACCGGAGCCCCGGTCTGCTGAACGTGCTTCTGGATGAGCCCGAGCTTGGTCTCGTGGATCCCGTGACTTTCGAGGAGGAGGAATACCAGGCCGGGCTTAGTCTGGACTTTATCTCGCAACCCCAGGTGGGTGCGGGCGTGGATCAGTTCGGAACCGTGTTTGCGGGCGGAATATCGCTGTTCTTCAGCGACATGCTCGGGAATCGGAACCTGAGTACGGTGGCGAACATCAATACGTCCAATGGCAGCCTGCTACGGTCCTCGACGATCGTTGCGGCGTACCAGAATCGCCGGACGCGCTGGAACTGGAGCATCGAAGGCGGACAGATTCCGTTCGTCACTCGCCGATTCGGGATCCGTCAGATCGATGTGGATCTGTTCGAACAGGTCGAGGAGCTGCAATGGCAAGTCAGTCGCCAGTTCCTGACCGGCGTTTCTTATCCGTTCAGCCGGAGCCTCCGTTGGGAAGTCGCGGCGGGATACCAGAACGTGGATTTCGCCAACGAGATCCGGACGCGGATCATCGATATCAACGGCAATGTGCTGGACGACGTGCGGGAGGAATTCCCGGCGCCGCCATCGTTGAATCTCGGGCTGGCCACCACGGCGCTCGTCTACGACAACAGCCTGTTCGGCGGCACGGGGCCGATACTCGGACAGAGATATCGGGCCGAGTTGTCCCCGCGACTCGGCGATCTGAACTACACCAACGTCCTGTTGGACTTCAGGAAATACGTGATGCCTTTCCGACCCGTCACGTTGGCCGGGCGGGTCCTGCATTTCGGACGCTACGGTGCGGGTGGTGAGGACTCCCGACTATCTGAACCGTACCTCGGATTCGGCTCGCTGATCCGCGGGTACAACGACACATCGTTCGAGTTCGTCGAGTGCGGAGACAACTTCGACCTGGACGGTTCGTGTCCGGTGTTCGATCAGTTGTTCGGGAGTCGGCTTGCCCTGATGAACCTCGAGCTCAGGGTACCGTTGCTCGGTTTCTTCGGTGTGATCCACTCGCCGGGCGTCCCACCGGTCGAGGCTGCCCTGTTCTTCGATGCCGGAAGCGCCTGGACGAGGGACATCGATAGCAAGCTGTTCGGCGGCGATCGGGCGGTCGTAACGAGCCACGGCATCGCGATGCGCTTGAATCTGCTTGGCCTGCTGATCGTCGAGGTGGACTACGTGCACCCGAACGACCGACCGGAGAAGGGTTGGTACTGGCAGTTCAACCTGACGCCGGGATTCTAGCGACGGGCTGACAGACGCGACCGGCCGCCCGGCCGGTCGCTAGTAATACGGGTTCACGCCCGCCGCATGGTTGGTCACGTCCTGTATATCAGTGATTTCCGGAAGCGCTTCCATGAGGATTCGACGAATTCCCTGGGAGAGCGTCGCGGCAGCCATGCCGCAGCCCTGGCAGCCCCCGCTCATCTCGAGATAGACGACTGTGTCTCGGATATCCACCAGGCCTACCGATCCGCCGTGCGACGCGATCGAAGGGTTGATCTGCATGTCGATCACCTGACGCACCTGCTCGGCGAGATCTCCGGTAGGCGTGCCGACGCCGATAGGACGCAGGTTCGGGTTCTCCACCTTGAACCCACTACCACTCATCGACTCGACCCAATCGACCGTCGCCCCGTCAAGCAGCTCCGCACTGTCGACGGGAATCACGACTTCAAAGCCACCAGCATCGAATATGCGGTCGTCTCCGCCCCGCTCGTCCTGAGCGATCAGGGACAGATCGTACCTGGGCGCCAATGGACTGGAGTCCACCACTGCGACCCGCACTGAGAGTGCGTCCGCTTCCTGCTCGAGATATGAGGCGACGTGCCGCCTCGCCGTGTCCGTGAATGTGATCAAGATCCGTTCATCCCCGTAAGTCGTCAGTCGCCCAGCGCCGCCCGCAGGACGAACAGTAAGTTGGCCGGTCGTTCGGCCATCCGCCGCATGAAGTACGAGTACCACTGCGAGCCGTAGGGCAGATAGATCCGCACGGGGAGGCCGTCAGCCGCCAGTTCCCGTTGGAGTCGCCGCCGCACACCGTACAGCATCTGGAACTCGTACGCATCCTGGGGGATTCCGGACGAGCCAGCGTAATCGCGGGTCGCCTCGATCATTCGCTCGTCGTGGGTCGCGATCGCCGTCGGTACTCCACCGTCAAACAGCATCTTCATCAACCGTACGTAACTCGCGTCAACTTCCGCTCTATCCTGAAAAGCGACGGAACTCGGTTCCTTGTACGCGCCCTTACACAACCGCACGGAGGCCCCGAGTTCGATGAGCCGGCTGACATCCGCCTCGCTCCGCCGCAGATAGGACTGAATTACAATTCCGACGTTGCCGTGTTCCTGAAACACCTCGTAGAAGATCTGCAGCGTCCGTTCGGTATAAGCGGAATCCTCCATGTCTATGCGGACGAAGTTTCCCAATTCATCCGCGCGGCCGACGATTCGCTTCAGGTTGTCAGCGCAGAACTCCGTGTCGATGTCGAGACCGAGCTGAGTGAGCTTCAACGAAATCGTCGTGCTCGCCGAGCTCTGTTCGATGAGCTCGAGGCTGTCGGCGTACTCGGCGGCCGCGGCCTCAGCCTCACTGCGTTCGCTTACGCTCTCTCCCAGAAGATCGAGCGTGACCCGAAACCCCTGCCGGTTCAATTCGGCTGCAACCGCGAGGGCATCATCATGACCATCTCCCGCGACGAACCGCGAGGCGGCGCTGCGCGAGTACGGAAGCTTGAACAACAGGCGACGCACTCGGTCGCTTTCGCTCATCCAGAGGAGAGTTGGTCGGAGCATCAGCCTGTGGTGGAGTCGGTCAGCCGGCCAGTTGTGTGGCGCGAGCCCGCAGCTCGGCCACTCCGAACATGGAGATTACTGCGATGCCTGCCTCGGCGATGGCTTCACTGCCGCCCTCTTCACGATCAACCGCGGCGAGTACGCCTACAACCGATCCCTGTTCCGCCCTGACGGCTTCGCACGCCTGGAGAGCGGACCCTCCGGTCGTGATTACGTCCTCGACCACCACGACCCGTGCCCCGGATTCGAAACAGCCCTCGATTCTGCGACCGGTGCCGTGTCGCTTCGCTCTCTTGCGTACGGAAAAGGCATGGATCGCCCGGCCGCGTCGGAAGCTCTCTCCGGCCACCGCATAAGCGATCGGATCCGCACCCATCGTCAGTCCACCCACGAGATCCGGCTTCCAGCCGGCAGACTCCATGTAGTCACATCCGACTTCGCCGAGGAGGACCTGCCCTTCGGCATGCATCGTGGTTACCCGGCAGTCGATGTAGAAGTCGCTCTTCCGACCGGACGCCAGCGTGAAGTCGCCCAACTGAAACGAACGCCGGACGAACAGGTCCAGGAGACGATCACGAGCAGTCATTGCAAGTCCCGAAGATCTTTATCTGGCGCGTCAGCGGCTCGAAGCCCGCGTCGCGAAGTACGCCTCCGAGTACAGTCTCGAGCTCTTCCTGGCGGAACTGGGTCACGCCTCCGCAGACGGTGCAGATCATGTGATCGTATTGAGCGGCCCCGACCTTCATCTGGTAGCGGCGAAAGCCCTCGTCAAAGTCGTGCTCCGTCGCGAGGCCTAGTTCTACGAGCAGTGCGAGCGTCCGGTAGACGGTCGCCTTGCCAATGTGATGACCCCGCTCGAAAAGCAGAGCCTCGACATCATCGGCCGACAGGTGCCGGGTGGACTCGAACAGTTCGCGCGCGATCGCCTCGCGCTGCTGGGTGAACGGAAGCTCACGCTCGCGAAGTTCACCGCGCAGTACTTCCATCATCACGGCGGCGCAGCCAAGCGGCGGCCGTGTGGGTACGATGCTGGATGAGCCTGGCGTCATGGCGCCTTCTTCCGGTGTCTGCCGCAGGGGCGCATTCTCAATAGGATGAGAATCTAGCCGTTGCCACGCGGCGACTCAACGCCCGGACCGGGCATTCGGTGCACGGGTATCTTCCGGTTGCGGGACGGACTCGCAGCCGCATCTTGAAGCCTGCGGGCCGAGAGCATGTGGTCGGGAGGGAATTCAGGCCGGGGAAACGCGAGAATGATACGAAGAGCTATCTGGAGCATCGCGCTGCTCAGCGCAGCGGGCGTCGTCGGGTGCAGCGATTCGGGAGAGGCCGCGGCGGACTCGCCCTCGAGCGTGCTGTCTACCGAGCGGGCGCAGCAGGAAGGGAATGGACAGCCGCGACCGGGTGGTGGCGGCATCGTGCGAACGGCAGACCTGACGGTAGGCGGCATCGCGATTACAGCTGAAATCGCCGACACACAGGAGCTGCGCGAACGCGGCCTGATGGATAGGGATTCGCTCCCGGAGAATCATGGAATGCTGTTCGTTTACGCCGATGAACAGATCCGATCCTTCTGGATGCGAAACACGCCCCTGGCTCTGGATATCGCGTTCCTCGACCGCAACGGATCGATAGTCAACGTCGAGACGATGGAGCCGAACAGCGACGAAAGCTGGCTATCCGCGAGCCCGGCGATGTACGCCCTGGAAATGTCGGCAGGGTGGTTCGAGCGAAATGGCGTGGGTGCCGGCGCACTTGTCGAATTCTGATCCGGAGGACGGAGATACCATGTCGAAAGACAGCTTTCGGGACGAGAAGGATTCGATGGGCTCGATGCAGATTCCCGCGGATCGGTTATACGGGGCGCAGACTGAGCGCGCGCGCCTCAATTTCCCGATAAGCGATCTGCGCTTCGACAGACGGTTCATCCGGGCGCTGGGAACGGTCAAGCGTGCCGCCGCTGAGACGAATGAGAGCCTGGGACTGCTTGATCACGCAATCGCGGCTGTGATCAGGGACGCGGCTGAGGAAATGCGAGAAGGCGAGCTGGACGATCACTTCGTCCTGGACATCTTTCAGACGGGCTCCGGGACCTCCACCAACATGAACGCCAATGAAGTCCTGTCGAATCGGGCGATTCAGCTTCTCGGCGGGGTCGTCGGTTCGAAGACGCCCGTGCATCCGAACGACCATGTGAACATGGGTCAGTCGAGCAATGACGTGATCCCCACGACGCTGCACGTGGCCGCTTTGACGGCGATCGAGGAGGACCTGCTTCCGGCTCTCGAGCATCTGCAGAAGGCACTCGAAGCCAAGGCCGCCGAGTTTGACGCGATACCGAAGGCGGGTCGCACGCATCTCCAGGACGCGACGCCCGTGCGTCTGGGACAGGAGTTCGGCGGGTACGCAAGCCAGATCGAGCACGGGATCCGCCGGCTCATCAGCACCCGCGAGAGTTTGTGCGAGCTCGCTATCGGAGGCACGGCTGTCGGAACCGGCATCAACACGCATCCGGAGTTTGCGGCAGGTGTCGCGGAACGGATCAGCGATCTATCCGGCGTTCACTTCAGAGAAGCCGACAACCACTTCGAGGCACAGTCGGCTCGTGACGCTGCGGTTGAGGCCAGCGGCATGCTGAAGGTTGTGGCCTGCAGCCTGATGAAGATCGCCAACGATCTTCGATGGCTGGCATCCGGGCCGCGGACCGGCCTCGGGGAGATCCACCTTCCGGAGCTTCAGCCCGGGTCATCGATCATGCCGGGGAAGGTGAATCCGGTGATGTCGGAGATGGCCACGATGGTCGCGGCCCAGGTGATCGGCAACGATACGGCGATCACGATTGGTGGCGAGCGCGGGAACTTCGAACTCAACGTCATGATTCCGGTGATCGCCCATAATCTTCTTCAGTCGATCGCGATCCTCGCCTCGGGCTCGCGCGTGTTCGCGGATTCCTGCGTTGCGGGCATCACGGCGGATGAGGCACGCTGCCGCAGGAACGCGGAATCGACCGCCGCCCTCGCGACCGTGTTGGCTCCGCGGATCGGTTACGACAAGGCGGCGGAGGTTGCGAAGCGATCTCTCAAGGAGGACCGGACGCTTCGGGAAGTGGTCCTCGACATGGAGCTGATGACTGCCGAAGACCTGGACGAGTTGATCGACTTCGACGCGATGACGCGGCCCGGGGTGGCCTGAGCCTTCGCTACGGGGCGGCCCGCCACCGCGAGCGCCCGCCCACGAGAAGGTTCGCCGTCGCCGGATCGGTCGCATAGGCGATCGGGTCGTCGGCCCGCCGCACGAGTACTTCCGGACGCGTCGCCACCGTGGCGAACAGCAGCGACCAGGAAGGCGGGTCGGTCGGGAGCACGCCGGAATACAGGTTGAGGATCGCGTCGGGTCGGTCGAAATCCACGGCGAACACGAACGAATCTGCCGGGAATCCGGTCGCCTCCAGATCCATCATCGTCTCCATAAACAAGCGAATCACTGCTGTATCGGCGAGAGCCCCAGCGATTCGCCAGGTCCCCGATTGGTCCCGTCGAACCTCGAAGAACGGATCGGTTCCCCGCTTGATGGCGATGCGTCGCAGTGCGGCTGTGTCGACGGACGCGATCGTCGGGTCCCGCCACTGCACCTGGTTCCGATCGAGATCCCGCACCGCCGCGAGTTCCACCACATACACCTCGGGTCGGTCCGGCAGGCGAACGAACCGACCCTCCGGCCCGGCCCCGCCCAGCAGAAACACAAAGGCCGGGTCGCCCGCTGGTCCAAACTCGACCCTTCGGGTGGAGTCGTCCGCGACACCGAGTCGGGCGTGATTTGCGGGGTTGCGCGCGATGACTCGAGCTGGAGCGAGAGCAGCCATCCGGGTCAGCATGGCCTCCAGCAGGGAATCCTCGGCCACGTATCCATTCACCATCCACCGGCCATCGTCGATCCCAAGCTGGATGACGCCCGAATCCGGTTCCACGATGCGGATCTGTGAAACGTCGGATCCCACTGCCGCGGCCAGGTCCAGGGTGCCCCCGGCAGGGCCGGATCCGAGGCCGTCGCTGCGAAGGGCGAACCAGGCACCCGTCAGCAAGGCGAGGAGGCCGAACACGAATCCAAGCTGACGCCGGGTCATGCCGACTCGCTGTCCGCTTCCGTCGGAGACCAGACAATTCCCGCGAGCCGCCGCCTTCGCATCAACCGAACGAACCCGAGCAGAATGAACAGCAACGGAACGCCGACCAGCGTCGCGTATCGGGCCCCGTCACGCGCGGCGTTGGACGCGTAGAGCAGAGGCGGGGCCTGGCGCTGCTTGGCGCGGATGCCGATCAACGATTCGTCCCGTGCCAGCCAGTCCACCGCGTTTCGGGCAAACGCGAGGTTGCCGGGGCTG
This sequence comes from Gemmatimonadota bacterium, assembly GCA_029288095.1. Lineage (GTDB taxonomy): Bacteria > Gemmatimonadota > Gemmatimonadetes > Palauibacterales > Palauibacteraceae > JARFPW01. The sequence continues at coordinate 14,403 of JARFPW010000346.1, read as the reverse complement.
GCTGCAAGAAAGCGGTTCGTCAGGAAGTCCGCATCTCCGACCAGCAGGATTCGGCCCCCGGAGACGGCCGTATCCACTACTGCTCTCGGCAGTACCGCCGCCGCCACCGGACGCGGGCGAAGGTCAGAGGCCACGCTCGTCCAGTCGAAGCTCGGGTCCCACGGAAAAGGACCTGTGAGCACGCCTCCGAACTGGCTCGTTGCGAGGAGGGGCGTGACGGTGCTCGTGTCGGCCCCGGACAGGTCCAGCGGACTGGCCCACCCCAGGGCGACGCTGGTCAGCCCGGAGACAGCGGGATGAGCGGACACCGGCAGGGACACTGGCCACAGGGGGTAGGGCCGCTGAACTGGAAGCCCGCCCTCCGATTGCTGGGTGACGGGGAAGTTGGACCGCATGTCATACGCTCCTCCCTCCGCAACCCGCACACCATAGGGTGCAAGCAACGCGTCGAGTTCCGGATGACTCACGGTGTCCGCGAACATCTGGCTCTCGCTGATAGTGTACGTCTGCATCAGCAGCATCAGGTTGCCGCCCGCCCCCACGAAACGACGCAGCTCGGCCCCGGCCGCCGCCGTAAGCCTCTGAGTGGGGTCGGCGACGACCATCACGTCGACGGAATCGGGGATCACAGGCGAGTCGGCGGCCAGGTCGACCGTGGCCACCGAGTACGATTCGCCGATCTGGGTCACGAATCCGGCCAGGTCCGTGTCGTGTCCGGGGCCGCCAAACCCACCCAGCAGACCCACGCCCCTGGATGTCGGCTGCGTCATCGCCTGGATCGCGCTCGTGAGCTCGTACTCGAGGTTCTCCGATCCGTGGATGTACGGCACGGTCTCCAGCCCGTCGGCGTATTGGACCGCGATGCCGAGGTATCCCTTCCGGGACTGGAATTGGTCCTCCCCGAGAAGCTGGAACTCGATCGGAGCGAGGCCGAAACTCTCCGCCTCGCTCCCCTCATCGGTTCCTGCTACGGGCTCGGATCGGCGCACGACCACCTGGTCGCCACCGGCTGCCGCATAGTCCGCGAGCAGGTCATCCACGTCGCGCTTGACCGCCTCAGCCTGGGCCGGCAGGTCGCGCGAGGCAAAAAACCGTATGCTCACCACGTCTTCCAGCCCGCTCAGGAGGTCTCGGGTAGGCTCGGACAATGTGTATGCGCCACCGGGCGTGAGGTCCCAGCGTCCCCGGATGTGGTGGCCGAGGAGGTTGATCACCACGCAGATCGACAGGATGCCCACTACTCCGACCTGAAGCTTTCGATACGTCGCTCCCGACGGGTTCCGGCGTCCCCGTAGCAGGAGCAGGTACGCCAGGCTCAGGAAGGCGAGCGTGACAGAGAGAAAATAGACGACATCCCGAAGGTCGAGCACTCCTCGCGTGATATTGGAATGGTGGGCGAGGAGGCCGAGACGCTGGGCCGCCGTGGCCGCGAGTGGGGGCAGGCCGGCGAGTACGACCGGCAGGCTGAAGGCCATCAATACGAAGGTGGCCGCGGTCGCAATGATGAACGCGGTTATCTGATTGCGCGTCGTTGCGGACGCCCACAGTCCGATCGCCACGAGAGCTCCGCCCAGCAGCAGCGTACCTATGTACTGTGCGAAAGCCGGTCCGGCCTGGGGATCGCCACCGACGTCGAGCGCGAACCAGGCGGCGACCGTCCCGATCAGTGCCACCCCCAGGAAGCCCACCATGCCGACGAACTTGCCCAGCAGGTACTCGACCTCACGGAGCGGCTGTGCCAGCAGGAGCTCGATCGTTCCCCGCGCCCGGTCCTCCGCGATGGATCGCATCGTCATCGCCGGAACGAGGAACAGGAGCAGCCAGGGCATGAGCGCGAACATCGGGCGCAGGCTCGCCTCGGCCGTGACGAATACGGTGCGGAAGAAGAAGAAGAAATTGGCCGCGAGGAACACTACCAGGAGGATGTAAGCCGTCGCCTGGTCGAAGTAGCCGCGGAACTCCCTCGCAGCCACGGCAAACACGTTGCGACCGCTCATGAGCTCGATTCCGTGAGATCGCGGAACATCTGTTCAAGGTCCTCGCGTTCGCGCCGGAGCTCCCAGATGGCCCAGTCCCGGTCACGGGCCAGCCCGAAGATCTCCGGCCGGGGATCCGCTCCCGCCACTCCGTCTACGAGGAAGGACGATCGTCCCCCCGTCTCGGAGACCTGGGATACGCTCTCGACGCTCGACAAGGCGTCCAGCGAGTCTCGAGCTTCCGCCGCGGGGGCCTCGAGTTCAACCGCGACGCGCACACCGGCGCTTCCGGAAGCCAACGACTCCACGGATCCGTCCGCGATCAGCCGGCCCTCCTTGATGATCAGCAACCTGCTGCACGTCGCCTGTACCTCCTGCATCACGTGCGTGCTGAGCAGCACCGTGCGATCGGCCCCGATACTGGTGATCAGGTTGCGAATCTCGACGCGCTGGTTGGGATCCAGTCCTTCGGTGGGTTCGTCGAGCACCAGCAGGTCGGGCTCGGCGAGGATTGCCTGCGCCAGGCCGGTGCGCTGGCGATAGCCTTTCGACAACTGACCAATCGGCCGGTAGAACATCTCACCGATGCCGGTCTGCGCTACAGCCCGGTCGATGCGCGAGCGCAGGTCCCGGCCACTGAGCGCCCTCAGAGTGCCCATGTACTCGAGGAATTCCGCCACCAACATGTCGCTGTAGAGAGGGTTCGTCTCAGGCAGATAACCGATGCGACGGCGTGATTCCAGCGGCGCCTCGTCGATCGATACACCATCGACCTCGATGGAACCTGAATCCGGCTCGAGGGCCTGCGTGATCAATCGCATGGTCGTCGTCTTCCCGGCCCCGTTCGGGCCCAGAAAACCGACGACTTCTCCACGCCCGATGGAGAACGAAACACCGTCGACGGCACGGACGTCGCCGAAGCTCTTCGAAACGTCGTGCAACCGGACCAACGACATGGCGCCTCGTAGTCTGTGGAAAAGAGCGGCAAAGTACCCCAGGCCCCGCTCGTGTCAAGCTTGCTTCCGTCCGTAGTACCGGCGAGTTTTGTGCGCTGGACGCCGCGCGCGGGGAAGGTCCCCCGGGTCGGTGTCCGTGCTTGTTTTCGGGGCGGGAGCGCCAGCTCCGAAATGCCTGTCCATCAATCACGGACGAGATCGCGCGATGCGAATAGCCATAGGGACGGATGACGGACTGCAGGTCATCAGATGGTTGGCCGGGGAGCGGAATGGGACCGTTGTCTCACGGGCGTTCGAAGGTCATCGAACATCGTCACTCGCGGCGTCGGAGGGCGTTCTGTACGCCGCGGGACCGGAAATCGGGGTCCAGAAGAGTGGCGACCGGGGCATGTCCTGGGAGGTTACGGCGGATCTGCCGACGGGTGTCCGCGCGGAGTCGCTTGCGACCTCTCCCTCGGGCGACCTGGTCGTGGGAACTGAGCCCGCCCACCTGCTGCGGTCTAACGATGCCGGAGGCTCGTGGGCCGATCTGCCCGGTTTCGGAGCCCTCCGCGAAGTCGAGACCTGGTCCGACTATGGCGGCAAGGCGGCCCACGTGGAGGCGGTGACGTTCGATGCCCACGATCCGGCTCGCCTGTACGCCGGGGTAGAGATCGGGGGCGCGTATCGCAGCGACGATCACGGGGATACCTGGATCGGGGTGAACGAAGGTGTGTTCGACGACATCCACGACCTGGTCGTCGATCCACGGGACGGGAGTCGTGTGTTCGCGGCTACCGGTGGCGGGCTCTACGTGAGCACCGACCGCGGTGCGGACTGGCGTCCAGCCGCAGGCGATGTCGGGGAACTGTATTCGACGAGCCTGCTGGCGATCGCGCGGAGTCGAGCTGCCGGGCCGTCCGAGACACTGTTTCTCCTGGGTACGGCGAGCGGCCCGCCCGCCACGTGGGGGAAGGCAGGTCGGAAGGCCGGCGGTGCGCTATGGATCAGTCGGGATTCCGGCACTTCATGGGCTCTCGTCGAGACGAGCGTCCTGAAGGGCGGGAGCCCCGTAACGGCGCTGGGTGAGGATCCGGCCGATGCGGCCACCGTGCTGGTCGGCACATCGAACGGACGGATCGTGCACGGCAACCTCACCGACAGCCGTTGGCACCAGATCATGTACGGGGTGGGGACGGTGCACGCGATCCTCGTCGTGTGAGGCCGATGCGCATCACAGAGATCTTCCATTCGATACAGGGTGAGTCGTCCTACGCCGGGCAGCCGTGCGTCTTCGTGCGCACGACGGGCTGCAATCTGCGGTGTGTGTGGTGTGACACTGCGTATGCCTTCCACGGCGGGCGGGACATGGAGGTGGCCGAGATCGTGGGGGAGGTGGAGCGTCTTGGCGGACCATGTCGTCTCGTGGAGTTGACGGGCGGAGAGCCGCTGCTCCAACTCGACATCGGCGATCTTGCAACCGTCCTGCTCGATCGCGGCTACACGGTCATGTGCGAAACCAGCGGCAGTGTGCCCGTCGATCGCGTCCCCGACGCCGTCGTGAAGATCGTCGATTTCAAGTGCCCGGGGAGCGGCGAGGTGGAATCGAACGACTGGACAAACCTCGACCGCATGGACCCGGCGCGTGACGAGATCAAGTTCGTAATCGCGGATCGGGCCGACTACGAATGGGCGCGGCGCCAGTTGACAGAACGGAAACTGGATCGCTTTCCGGTACATTTTTCCCCGGAATTCGAAGGCATGGATCGTCGCGAGCTGGCGTCCTGGATCCTGGCCGACGGCCTGCCCGTCCGGTTGCAGTTGCAACTGCATAAATTCGTGTGGGATCCGGGATCTCGCGGTGTCTGACAGGCCTGTTGACACCCATACGAGGCCTCGCTAAAATCCTTTAGGCACACAGTTTGCGATTGTGGATCTTAAGGTAGAGTATTTTTAGTTGACCGAACCTCGACACGGCCGGTATTCGTGTTCGAGACCAGGCTCATGGAGGTCAGCATGAAGTCGTCACACGTCGTTCGATTCCTTACCTGTACATTCGGTTTGGTTCTCGTGGCCGCGGGCTGCACGGAAACCAATACAGAGACCATTTTTGTCGATCGCCCACTGTTCGACGATCCTCCTGCGGCCGCTAACGGATACCTCGGCTACGGCACGGTAGACGCCCAGGCCGAGAGCTTTACGACCTGCGGCAACTGTCACATCGGTTCGCAGAGCCAGTGGGAGCTGACGGCCCATGCGGGCGCGTGGGACGGACTACAGAACAGCGGCCACGCGCAGTCGTTCTGCGAGGGCTGCCACACGGTCAGCGAGCTCGGCAATGCTGCTGAAGGCGATGTCGGCTGGACGGCCACGGCCGACCCCCGCTACCAGGACGTGCAGTGCGAAAGCTGCCACGGTCCCGGTGCGGGCCATGTCGGGAACCCGGAAGGCTCCGGACCCCTGGCCTCGATCGTGGTTGACGTTGATCTCGAAAACGGATGTGGAGAGTGCCACGCCGGCTCGCACCATCCGTACGTCGAGGAGTGGTCACAGTCGAGGCACGGCTTTGCGGGCAACGTGGGCGTTCGAGATCGCGGGGGTAGTTGCGCGTCTTGCCACGAGGGTCGCGGCGCTCTCCTCGCGCTGGGTGTGGATGCGGAGTATGTGGAGAGGGACGGTGTGCAGAATCTGCATATCGTGTGCTCTGTCTGCCACGATCCGCACAACGCCACGAACGAACACCAGCTCCGGTACCCGATCGATGTGGCGGACGTGGACAACAACCTGTGCATGAAGTGCCACCAGAAGCGAGCCGTTCCCGAAGTCGACAACTCACGGGGACCGCATTCGCCGCAGGGTCCGTTGCTGCTCGGTGAAGATGTGGGCTGGATTCCGCCCAACTTCGATACGAACATCGTTCGAGGCACGCACGGCTCGGCGCAGAACACGGAACTCTGCGCGACCTGCCACCTGTACGGGCGCGACTTCACCGATCCGGTTTCGGGCGAGTTCCTGATCACGGCGACCGGCCATCTGTTCCAGCCGATCCCTTGCCTGGATCCGGTCAGCGGGAATCCAATTCCCGGAGACTGCGATCTGGCGGAGCGCTCATTCGAATCGTGCACCGGAGCCGGGTGCCACGGGGATGAGATAGTGGCCCGAGGCCTGTACACGGTGTCGACCGCTCGTATTGCGGCGGCCGTGGCCGATCTGACAGCACAACTCGCTTCGGTGCCGGCCACGGAATTCGACTCGGATGACGGCATTCTGACCGTGGCGGAAGGCGCGTTGTTCAACCAGAAGCTTGGTGAAATTACGAGCTCTGCGATTCACAACCCGTTCCTGACCGAGGCCCTGTTGCTTGGCAGTATGGTAGCGGTCGAGGACGAGTACGGAATCGCTCCGCGGATTCTGCCATCGCAGATGGCGGCACGGTGGAACGAGATCGGTCGCTAGGCTAGTCTTGCAGGGATCTTCAGGAGCCGGGCGGCCTACGACTGCCCGGCTCCTTTTTGTTGGTAGGAGCCCGTAGTATCATCTGCATGAGCGAATGGATCGGGAAACGACTCCGCGGAGGTACGGTTCGGTGCCACCGAAGCTGCTGTCAAAGCTGAGCTTGAACGACTTGCTGCTCGTCGGCGTGCTGGCCTTCTCGCTGACGCTCGGGGTTCTGATCGTCAGTGCGTATTTCATGCCGAGCCAGCAGCTGGAGCTTCCGCGCCTGCAGCCCGCCGTTCGGGTGGCGGACGTCGACAACTTCCGGGTGGGCACGAGCCGGCGCGTTAGCTGGGGTGATCGGCTGATTCTCGTAGTACATCGCACGCCGGGCGAGTACTTCGCGGTCCAGGGAACGGCATCCAGCGACGGCTGCCTCCTGCGCTGGGACGCAGATGCCATGCGGGTCGTGTCTCCTTGCTCCTACGTCGTTTACGACCTGCGTGGCAACGTGGTCGCTGGTCTCACCACGGCGCCGCTGGCGCAGTATCGTGTGTTCGAGCGCGAGGCGGTCGTCTACGTGGCGGAGGCCGATCATGGTTCGTAAGGCGCTCTCTTCTATCGGGACCGCCGTGTCCCAGACCTGGCAGGCCATCAAGGCGAGCACCGATGCCAGCATTCTCGGGGCCGCGCGCTTTCTCGGCCTCCTTTACGGACCGATCGATCGCAGCCTGCCGATCGACAAGGCGCTCAAGAAGTCCCTCGGCTACCGGCTGGCCCCTCACGTCGGGTGGCGGCACTCGCTGGGTGGTATCGCATACCTGTTGTTCGTGATCCTCGTCGTCACCGGTGTTATGCTGGTGTTCTACTACCGGCCGTCGCCCGAGGAGGCTCACGCGAGCATCCAGCATCTCGTCTCGGATGTGGCGTTCGGATGGTTGGTCAGGGACGTACACGCCTGGTCGGCCAACCTCATCGTGGTCGCGTTGATTCTCCACATGGGCAGAGTGTTTCTCGAGGCTTCATACAAGCCGCCCCGGGAGACCAACTGGCTCATAGGCCTGTTGTTGCTGGTCGTCGTGTTCATGTTCGGCGCTAGCGGCTATTTGCTGCCCTGGGATCAGTGGTCCTACTGGCTGGTCGCCGAAATCACGCACGCCATGGAGGCGCTACCCTTCTTCGGCGCGACGATGGCGGACGCCGTTCGCGGCGACGAAGTGGTATCAGGAGCGACGTTGAGCCGGTTCTTCGCCATGCACGTCGTCCTGCTTCCGTGGGTCGCTGCTGCCTTGCTCGTATACCACTTCATCCTCGTGCGACGGCGTGGAATCGCTCCTCCCATGGATGTGGCGGGGGATGCACCCAAGGGCGCTGCGGGGCCGGGCGTGCCGTTCTTCCCGACGCAGCTGTTGAGATCGCTCATCGTCTCGAGCCTGGTGATCGCGGTGGTCATTACGCTGGCGGCATTCTTCCCGCGCCCTGTCGGCGATCCAGCAGACATTTCCACCGTTCCCGAGTCAATCGTGACGACGTGGCTGCTGGCCGATGTCGCGAGGGCGCTGATCCGCTACGTGGGTCCCTCCCTGTTCTTCGTCCTGGTCATCCTGCTAGGCGGACTTGCCGTCCTTCCGTTGTTCGATCGCCGACCGACGCGCGACCTTCGTGATCGCCGGATGGCTCTAGTGCTGGGCGCCTTGTTCCTCGTCGTGTTTGCCAGCGCCTGGGTCGCCGGCCGCCAGATGCGGGACACGCCGCCCTCGATCGCCGTCGAGCAAGAGCCCGTCGTCTCGGAGCAGGCTCCGATTCCGACGGAGCCCCTCGGCCCGAGGCCGATCCAACCGGCTCAGCCTGAAGACGAGGGAGGCGTCCCTTGAACCCGTCCCGGCTCCTCTACCTGGCAATCGGAGCCCTGGCGCTCTCGCTGGTCGCGGCTCCCAGGTACGCGCAGGCGCAAGGGCGCGTGACACTGGACAGCTCCTACGGGTGCGTATCGTGCCACGCGGAACACCGGCAATCGTTCATCGCCGGGATCCACTCGGAATGGGGCATGCGCTGTCATGACTGTCACGGCGGCGATCCGACGGCCTTCGAGATTGCTTCGGGGCACCGCCAGCCGTTCCTCGGCAACCCGAACAAGCGTGAGACCGTACAACTCTGTGCCTCGTGTCACTCGGACCCCAACCAGATGCGGCAATACGGCCTGCCCGCTGACCAGTTGGCTGAATTCCGCACGAGTCGGCACGGTGAGTTGTTGCTCGCCCGGGGGATCGATGACGGGCCGGGGTGTACCGATTGCCACGATGCTCACACGATCCTGCCACCGGATGATGCCCGGAGCGACGTGCATCCCACCAACATCTCCGCGACCTGCGCGGTCTGCCACGACGATGCGGAGATGATGGGTCCGTATGGGATTCCGGTCGACCAGTTCGAGACGTATCGAGCCAGCGCCCACGGGGTATCCCTGTATGAGAAGGGTAACTACGCTTCACCCACGTGCGTGAACTGCCATGGCTCACACGCCGCCCTTCCTGCTCCGCCGGGAGAGGTCCCCAACGTGTGCGGCCAGTGCCACGTACTCGTGCGCCAGGAGTTCTTCGAGGGGCCGCACGGTGACGGAGCGCTGGAAGGAGAGATTCCGGGATGCCTGGCCTGTCACAGCCAGCACGGCACCGAGCACATCCCAGCTGAGTCTGTCCAGGCCACGTGCCGCGAGTGTCACGAAACTGGTACGCCTGAGGACGTGATGGCGGGCAAGCTCCAGGAGACGCTGGTGCAGGCCGAGCAAGACCTCGAGGAGGCGAGTCATTCGATCGACGAGCTGGTGCGCCACGGTCGGGATGTCACATCGGCCCGCCTGCGGTTCCGGACGGCAAAAGCGAACCAACTCCAGCTCACCTTGGTACAACATAGTCTGGATACGTTGCGGATCGAGGATTTGAGTCGACGGGTCCGTTCCACGTCACGGGGTATACAGGAGATGGCGGAAGTGAGCACCGAGCACCGGTGGGAGCACAAGCTGATGACGATTCCGGTGTGGTTCCTGGCGCTTGCCGTAGTCTTCTTCTCGGCCGTCAAGTTGTCTGGCGTGAGGCGGACCTATGAATAATCAACCGACCTTCAGGGAACGCTTCGGAGTCCGGTTTTCTCGGTCCCTCCGGATCCTCATCAGCGCTGGGGTCCTGGTTGTGGTGCTGGCGGCCATCGCCGGCGCGGGGCTGATTCAGCGTTCGGCTCAGCCCAGCTTCTGCACGACCTGCCATCTCATGCAGCCGTATTACGATTCGTGGGCGAGTTCGTCGCATAGTGACGTGTCCTGCATCGAGTGCCATTACGCCCCGGGTATCAAGGCCGAGGCGATGGGCAAGATGCAGGCGGCCAACCAGGTCGTGAAGTACGTGACCGGTACGTACGGAATGAAGCCCTGGGCCGAGATCGAGGATGCGTCATGCCTGCGTTCGGGCTGTCATATCGAAGATGAGCTCGTGGGTGAGTTGGATTACCTTGGCGTCCGCTTCAATCACGATGAACACCTTGGCGAACTGCGCCGAGGCAAGCAGCTCCGGTGCACGAGCTGTCACTCGCAGATGGTCCAGGGAGATCACGTCGCGGTTACTGCGGGCACCTGCTACCTGTGTCACTTCAAGGAGCAACCCGAGGGCGAGCCTGTCGCAGGGTGTACGGGTTGTCACCAGGACCTGCCCAGGCTCGTGTCCGATGTCGGGCTCGTGGTCGATCATCCGCAGTACGTCGAAGACCTCGTTTCATGCCAGACCTGTCACGAGCAGGTGACGACCGGACTCGGCGAAGCGGAGGAATCGCGCTGCATCAATTGCCACAACGAGCCCGAGCGTGTCGAGCAGTGGGACGACGTTACCCTGATGCACGAAGTTCACATCGCCGATCGTAACGTCGAGTGCACACAGTGCCACAAACCGATTGACCACAAGATTCAGACACTGCATGTAGAATCGAAACTGGACTGCGAGTCATGTCACCAGAACTCGCACGATGCGCAGCGCCGCTTGTATGCCGGCGTCGGAGGGCACGGAGTAGAGGAGCGTCCGGATCGGATGTTCACCGCGCAGGTCAGCTGCAAGGCCTGCCACGAGCTGAGCCGCAGGATCGACGCTCACTCAACCGTGACCGAGGCCGGGGAGTCCTCGTGCATGTCCTGCCACGGTGTGCGCTATGCGAATATCCTCCCGGCCTGGCAGGAGGCGATGACGAACCGCGTCAGGATCGCAGCGCGGTTCCTGCGCGATGTTCGCTCCGCATCGGGGTCTGCCCCGGTGCGCACCCGCGCGCAGGTGGACAGCCTCGTCAGTCTCGCGGCCGACAACATCGACTTCGTCGAGCGGGGCAAGGGCGCACACAACGTCCAATACTCAGATGAACTATTACGGGCGTCGTTAAGCATCCTTCAGGAAGCGATTCGGGTCGGGAGGCTACCGGTCGCCAATGCCAACCGTGACCTCGGCCCGCGGGTGACCGCCGATGGGTGCAGTGCCTGCCACCTGGGTATCGAGAGAGCGCGCACTATCTACGGCGGTGAAGTGTTCGATCATGGGGCCCACGTGGTGGCGGGTGCGATGGAGTGTGGAGAATGCCACACGTCCAATGACGATCACGGTAAGACGACGCTGGATGGCGTACAGGCGTGTGTGGATTGCCATCACGACCCCATCGGTCCGAAGAACTGTGCGCAGTGTCACCAGGGACCGGGGGGCGTTCCCGCAGAGACGCTAGTGCTCCCCGAGGGCGACTTCTCACACGACGCGCACCGCACTGGTGATGTCCAATGTTCCGACTGCCACATCCCGCCGGAAATGACTACGGACGAACTGAATTGCCAGAGCTGCCACGAGGAGCACCACACGCCGGAAGTTTCCTGCATCGCCTGCCATCGCGACGGGGCGCTGGCGGATCACAAGGCGGCCGACCACAACGTGGTATGCACCGAATGCCACGATCCGCCGGCGGAGCGCATCGATCGCTGGACGCGTGAGGTATGCGGTTCGTGTCACGTGACGAAGTTGGTCGATCACTACGAGCCCGAGACCTGCGAGAATTGCCACCAGGTGCCCGCCATGGGCGAAGTGTCAGACGTCCTGCCGCCGATTCCCGCGGAAACGAATCCGTAGCGCGATGCGCCCACCGATTGTCGTCGCCGCGCTGGTCGTGATGATGTGCCAGGCATCGGTGGCGTGGGCGCAGGAGGACGCTGCTGAGTGCGAGAAATGTCATGAAGACAGGCGCTTCCTCACCGGCAAGACGGAAACACGTGAGCAGGACCAGGCCCTGTTCATCACGCGAGACATGCTCCTTCAGTCCGCTCATGAGGAACTCACGTGTGCCAGCTGTCACGACCAACACGCCGGCGGCTACCCGCACGTTACGGATTCCATCGCCAGCCAATGCGGTGACTGTCATGAGGCGGAACAGGATGACTGGGTTCGGTCCGTCCATGCCGAGAACTACTCCAGCACAGGCGACGCTGCTGACTGCGTGACGTGTCACTCTGCTCACAGTGTCTACAGCCGGGACGACGACCGGTCCCCGACCTACGACTTGAACGTGGCCGGCCTGTGTGCCGGCTGCCATGCGGACAGCACGATCGTCGGCACATATTTTTCAGCGGAAAAGGACTCATTGGCCGCTGCATCGGTCGCACTGTATCACGAGACCGTGCATGGCACGCACGTGACCGACGCAGGACTCGAAGTCTCCGCGACGTGTGCCGATTGCCATGGCCCCCATCGCACGCTCCCGGCCGACTCGCTGGCGTCCACCCTGCATTCAGACTCGATCGCGACCACGTGCGGGAGCTGTCACGAAGACGTACTTGCCCTGTATGCAGGGGCCGCGCACGGCACCGCATCTAATGCCGGGGTCGGGGATGAGCACGACCGCGACCCGCCCAACTGCATTGACTGTCACACGGCGCATGGCATTGTCGAGGCTCATGAGCCGAATTGGTTCCGGCACACCGTGGAGGAATGCGGCGAGTGTCACGAGCGGCTCTACCAAACATACCTGGGCACTTATCACGGAAAGGTCACGGAGCTTGGGGGAGAGCTCGTTGCCAAGTGCAGTGACTGCCATACGGCCCATGACATGCGACCGGCGACGGACTCTCTTTCCTCCGTGCACGCGAGCAACGTCGTCGCCACATGTGCGACTTGTCACGAAGACGCGAACGAGAGCTTCGCCGATTACTACGTGCATGGCGATCCGATGAACCGCGCCGAATACCCACTGCTGTTCTGGCCCTGGGTGATCGTCACGGCGTACGTCGTCGGCGCGCTAGCGCTGTTCAACGTGCATACCGGTATGTGGTTGTGGAGGAACATGAGACAGGCAATCCGGCAACGTCGGGAGCAACTGTCGTGACGGGCGGTCAGGAAGCGGCGCTGCCGCCCCGTCGGCTGAGCACTTCAGAGCACGGAGAGGGCCCCTACGTGTGGCGGTTCTCGCGCCTCGACCGGGCTCTGCACCTGATGGTCATCGTGTCGTTTTACGCGCTCCTGGTGACGGGTATCCCACTGCTGTTCGCCCACTCAAGTTGGGCGCAGTCGGCGATCAGAATGCTCGGTGGCGTCGAGACGGCCGGCCTGATCCACCGCCTCGGCGCGATCCTGACGTTTACGTACCTGTTTCTCCATCTCGGCGCGGTTCTCCTAGGTGCGATCCGAGCGCCAGACCGTCGTTCGTACTTCCTCGGCCCCAACTCGATGGTCCCAAACGCGAAGGACTGGCAGGATCTCAAGCAGATGTTTCGGTATTTCAGGGGCAAGGCGGAGATGCCCCTGTTCGACCGGTTCAGCTACATGGAGAAGTTCGAGTATTGGGGGGTGTTCTGGGGAGTTGCCATCATGGGAGTCTCAGGGTTGCTGATGTGGTTCCCGGAGTTCTTTGCCCAGTTCCTCCCCGGCTGGGGGTTCAACGTCGCCACGATCCTGCACGGTCGTGAGGCACTGCTCGCCCTGGGCGTCATCTTCACCATCCACTTCTACAACGTGAATCTCCGGCCGGAGAAGTGGCCCATCGACGTGGTTATATTCACCGGACGCGCCACGGTCGAGTACATGAAGGAGGAGCACCCCCTGGAGTACGAGCGACTTGTCGCAGAAGGCCGTTTGGCAGACCGCATTGCGCCGCCGACGCCTGAGTCCTCCTATCGTGGCTGGGCCCTGCTCGGCTTCGCGGCCCTGGCGATAGGCATGTTCCTCGTCCTGTTTGTCGTAGTCGCAGCGCTGGCCTGAGACCATGGGACGAACTCGATACGGGAGAGGTATGGCTCGCACCGTCGACTGGCATTGGCTGGCCTTCCTGGCACTGACGGCGGTTCTATCATCGCCGCTGCCAGCGGTCGCTCAGCAGGCCCCTAACCAATGTACCGCATGTCACATCGGGCTCGAGGACGCCGAGTATTCCGAACCCGCTGCCGCGTGGGAGGGGGACGTTCACTTCGCTGCCGGACTCACCTGCACGAGCTGTCATGGTGGGGACGCATTGGCCCCCGACGAGGCGACGGGACACGCCGGCATGCTGGCCAGCCCACCGCGGGACCGGGTTCCTGAATTGTGCGGCCGATGCCATTCGAACCAGGAGCTCATGCACCTGTACGATCCGGACATTCGGATCGACCAGGTGGAAGCCTATTACACTTCGCGACACGGAGAGCTGCTTGTAGAGGGCGATTCAAATGTCGCGACCTGTGTGGACTGCCACGCGACGCACGGTATCCGATCCTCCGAGGATGTCGAGGCACTGACTCACCCCGCCAACCTGCCGGACACCTGTGGCGAGTGTCATGCGGACGACGAGCGCATGGCGGGTTACCGGATCCCCACCGATCAACTGGCGGAATTCCAATCGAGCGTGCACTGGGATGTGCTCATCGACCAGGGGGATCTGTCGTCGCCGGTCTGCAACGACTGTCACGGCAATCACGGAGCGTTGCCGCCCGGGTACGAATCCGTCGGGCGTGTGTGCAGCGAGTGCCATTTCCAGATTGGCCAGTACTTCGCCCAGAGCCCTGTCTCTTATACACA